>CAYHJR010000018.1:0-6612 GCA_964357075.1 uncultured Candidatus Saccharibacteria bacterium | reverse complement strand
GGCCCTATTAAAAACAAAATTGGCCGGGGCGGCGGGGCCGCGCGCCCCCCCCCCGGAACGGGGGGGGGGGCCTCCGGGTCAGGTTCTCACAAGAAATAATAGAGAGATTTAAATGAAATTCAAAATTGAGAAGAAATTAAATAATTCGCTTGCTCGGGCGGGAGTAATTGAGACGCCGCATGGGGAAATTATGACCCCGGCTTTTACTGTTGTTGGCACTAAAGGTTCTGTAAAATCTCTCACTCCGGAGCAGGTCCTTTCACTTGGAGCGGAGGCGGTTTTGGCCAATACTTATCATTTGTATTTAGAGCCGGGAGATGAAAATGTTAAAAAAGCCGGCGGACTTCATAAGTTTATGGGCTGGAATGGTCCAACTTTTACGGATTCCGGCGGTTTTCAGGTTTTTTCATTAGGCGCGGCTATGGGAAAAAGCGTTGGTAAAATCGCCACCGGCGAAGAAATCGCCAAATACACCGACGAAGGAGATTTTTCCGGAAAATTGGCAAAGATTGACGAGGAAGGTGTAACTTTCGGATCGTTTATTGATGGCAGTGCCCATCGTTTTACGCCAGAACGTTCTATGGAAATTCAGCAAAATTTGGGAGCGGATATTATTTTTGCTTTTGACGAATGCACCTCTCCCTTGGCGCCGTATGAATATCAAAAAGAGGCCATGGAGAGAACGCATCGCTGGGCCAAGCGTTGTTTAGAATCACATACAAAAAAAGATCAGGCCTTATTCGGGATTGTCCAAGGCGGAAGATTTGAGGATTTGCGAAAAGAGAGCGCCAGAATTCTTTCGGGACTTGAGGTCAACGGCCTGCCTGCGCAGGCAGGAAAAAAGTTTGACGGATTCGGCATTGGAGGGTCTTTCGTGAAAAAAGATTTGGCGACGGCCGTAAAGTGGGTTAATGAGATTTTACCGGAAGATAAACCAAGGCATCTGCTTGGCATCGGGGAACCGTTGGATTTATTTTTGGGTGCGGAAAATGGCTGTGACACTTTTGATTGCGTGGCACCGACACGACTCGGGCGCAATGGCTGTTTTTATACGAATGACGGACGCATTATCATTCAAAATGCAAAATTTCGAGAAGATTTTTCGCCAATTGAAAATTATTGCAAATGCTATACTTGCTTGAATTTTAGCAAGGCCTATATTTCGCATCTGTTCCGTGCTAAAGAAATGCTGGGGCCAACGTTAGGTTCAATTCACAATCTCTATTTTATAGTTAATTTAGTGAAAAAAATAAGACAATCGATTCTTGATGATAATTTTTTTGAATTTAGGGATAAATTTTTAAGTTTATATGAAAAATAAGTTCAAAATAAAATCGGAATTTAAACCGGCAGGGGATCAGCCGAAGGCGATTGAGTCCTTGGTTCGCGGACTCAAAAAAGGATTACACAAGCAAACGCTCTTGGGCGTTACCGGTTCCGGCAAGACATTCACGATGGCGAATGTGATTGAGCAGATTCAAAAACCAACTTTGGTTATTGCTCACAATAAAACACTGGCGGCCCAATTGGCGCAAGAATTTCGCGATTTTTTTCCCAACAACGCGGTACACTATTTCGTGTCTTATTATGATTATTATCAGCCGGAAGCGTATGTAGTGACGAGCGATACGTATATTGAAAAAGAAGCGCAAATTAATCAAGAAATTGAAAGATTGCGCCACGCTTCAACTCAAGCGCTTTTAACGAGAGATGACGTCATAATTGTCGCCTCCGTGTCCTGCATTTATGGATTGGGGAGCCCGGATGAATACAAAAAGGTTAATGTTTTGGTTTCGGTTAATGACAAAATTTCGCGTGACGATTTAATCAGGAAGTTAATAGGAATTTATTTTGAGAGAACCAACGCCGATATGAGCCCGGGAAAATTACGGGCAGTCGGTAATTTTTTGGAGGTAATGCCGGTCAACGAAAAAATAATTTATCGATTTAGTTTTGAAGGAGGTAAAATTTCGGAAATTGTGATTATTGACGCCATTTCTCGCTCCATAAAAGGAAAGGAAAAAAGTGTTTTTATTTTTCCGGCCCGCCATTACGTAACGCCCGACGAGGAAAAAGACCGCGCCATCAAAGATATAAAAGAGGAACTTGCAAAACAGCTCAAAAAATTTGAAAAGGAAGGAAAATTACTGGAGGCGGAGAGATTGAAACGGCGCAGTAATTACGATTTGGCAATGATTAGGGAAATTGGTTATTGCAATGGCATTGAAAATTATTCCCGACATTTTGATGGAAGAAGTCCCGGAGAGCCGCCTTACACTTTAATTTCCTACTTCCCTCGTAAAAAAAACGGTTCGCTCGATTTTCTGACTATTATTGATGAATCCCACGTAACCGTCCCGCAAATTTCCGGAATGCAGGCGGGAGACGCCTCGCGCAAGCAATCTTTGGTTGATTTTGGATTTCGTCTGCCGAGCGCAAGGGACAATCGCCCTCTTAATTTTAAAGAATTTGAAGAAAGAGTCGAGCAGACGATTTATACTTCTGCGACGCCGGGAGAATTTGAAATGAAAAACAGTGAGGCGATTATTGAGCAAATCGTGCGTCCGACGGGACTGCTTGATCCGGAATTGCAATTCCGCGGCGTAGTTTCAAAAGGCGAGTATGGCGGACAAATCAAGGATTTTATCGCCGAAGCCGAAAAGACGATTAGAAGCGGCGGGCGGGTAATAGGCACGACTCTTACCAAAAAAATGGCGGAAGATTTAAGCAGTTATTTGAAAGAAAAAGGAATAAAAGCGGAATATTTACATAGCGACATAATTACCATTGACAGAATTACAATCTTGACCGAATTTAGAAAAGGAGTTTTTGATTGTTTAATCGGGGTAAATCTTTTGCGTGAAGGACTTGATTTGCCGGAAGTGGAATTGATTGGAATTTTTGATGCGGACAAGGAGGGGTTCTTGCGCTCGCAGACCAGCCTTATTCAGACAATAGGTCGGGCGGCTAGAAATGTTTTAGGCCGAGTGATACTTTACGCCGATACCATGACCGGTTCTTTGGAGAGAGCTATAAACGAGACCAACCGTCGCCGCGAAGTGCAGATTGCTCACAATAAAAAACACGGCATTACTCCTAAGACCATCATCAAAAAAATTCACGACATTACCGAAAATATGAGGAGCGAACAGGAAAAAGCGGTCGCCACGCTTTTAGCGGTAGATTTGGAGATTTACAAAAAAGCTCCGAGGAGATTTATAACTATCAAAAAGAAACAAATGATGGAGGCGGTGGCGACGCTTGATTTTGAGACAGCCGCTTTGATTAGAGACGAGCTCAAAATGCTGGAAAGTGGCGGCAAAAACTCAAAAAACGGCTTATCCACATTGAGGAGTAAAAAGAAAAAGGAATAGTTTGCCACAGCTAGTATAATTTAGGTACGTGGACAAGAGTACTTTAGAAATTTTTCAAGAAAAAATAGGGTCTCCCAATAGACTCTCGGCTTTTTCGGTGCGTCACAAAATGGCAATTTCAGTACTGCTTGTTTTGTGTATTGCGACATTTTTGATATTGGATAGCGCCATAATTCCCGGTACGGTTATTTTTTCCGATAATTTTCTCAATATGCCGATTCTGGGGTTTCTGGTTTTAGCGCTAGGTTTTATGCTGGGAAAATACTTGAATTTAAGTATAGCCAATCCCCATATTCAAGAATTGGTAAAGTCAAACGAAGAATTAAACCGGCAAAATAAATTATTGCTTGACAGGGACTACTCGCTTTCGGTTGCTAACGAAAAATTACAAAATCAAGATGCCGCCCGTTCGGAATTTGTTTCTATTGTTTCGCATCAGTTGAGGACGCCACTTGCAGGCACAAAGTGGACGCTTGATATGTTTATCAATGGGGACATGGGCGAATTGGGTGTCGAGCAAAAAACATTGCTGCAAAAAGTATCCGATAGTAATAACAGGATGATTCAATTCGTAAACGACCTTCTCTCTATTTCCAGAATTGACACCGGCAGATTAGAGTTTAATTTTGTACCGGTTGATTTGGAGAGAATACTTGAAAGCGTTTTGATTGATATTTATCCTTTGTCCAACAAAAAGCAGATAACCATAAATTTCAGGGGTAAAGGTTTGAAACTTCCTAAAGTTGACGCCGACCCCGATAAAATCAGGGCTGTTTTTCAGAATTTGATTGAAAACTCTGTCAAATATACGAGTAATGGGGGACATGTCACGGTGGAGTTGCGCAACCGCGGTCCGGAAATTATGGTCTCCGTGGTTGACGATGGTATGGGCATACCCAAAGACGAACAGAAGAATATTTTCACCAGGTTTTATAGAGCGCCTAATGCCGTAAAGATGTATACTGAAGGTTCGGGCTTGGGACTTTACCTTGTTTATAATATCGTAAAGGGGCACGGTGGGAAGGTCTGGTTTGAAAGCGACGGGGGCAAGGGTTCGGCATTTTATTTCACAATTCCTATTCCGCAAAAATAATAGATTTGATATACTAATAGCAAGATTTTATGAAAGAAAAAATACTGATTATTGAGGACGATGTTTTTTTGGCGGAGGTTTTAATCAACAAGCTGGTAGCGGCCGGCTTTGAGACGGATTTGGCCGTTAATGGCAAAGACGGATTGGAGAAAATAAAATCTCTTAAGCCCGCGCTCGTACTTTTGGACATCATTTTGCCGGAGATGAACGGTTATCAGATTCTGGAGGAAAAAATCAAAGACCCGGCCATAAAGGATATCCCTGTAATTGTGGTTTCAAACTCAGGGCAGCCGGTTGAAATAAAAAGGGCTCTTGCGCTCGGCGTTAAGGGATATCTCATTAAAGCGGAGATTGACCCGGATGAAGCCGTTAACAAAGTCAAAGAAGAAATTGAGAAAGCAAAATCGCCAAATAAAAGTGTCGGCAAAGTACCCGATTTTGCCAGAAATGGCGTTTTAGCCGGAAAGAAATTGCTTTGGGTTGAAGACGATAGATTTTTGAAAGATATAATCACGGTTCGTCTTTCAAACGAAGGTTGTCAGTTGCTTCATGCGGGAGACGAAGGTGAAGCCATGAGCTTTTTGACTAAGGAAAAACCGGATATTATTTTACTGGATATTTTACTTCCTGGCTCCGACGGTTTTGAAATTTTAAAAAAAATCAAAATGATTAATGAGCTCAAGGATGTGCCGGTTGTCATGCTCTCAAATTTAAGCCAAAAAGCTGACATTGAAAAAGGCAAGGAGTTGGGTGCGGTTAAATTTTTGGTAAAATCGACTGTTACTTTGGATGAAATAATAGAGGAAATAAGGAGCGTTCTTACTTCTCCAAAGTAAAAATAAACAACGCTTTTGGCGTTAGTGTTTTGGCGTGCTAAAGTTGCAGTGCAACCCCTATGAGGAACGTGGGGGCTAGTTGCTTGTATATCAATATGGAGCATCAGGACCAAAAAATAATCGTCAAGGGGGCACGTACCCACAACCTTAAAAACATTACGGTTGAAATCCCGCGCAATAAAATGATTGTGTTCACCGGGCTTTCCGGTTCGGGTAAATCTTCCTTGGCTTTTGATACTATCTTTGCCGAAGGACAACGCCGCTATGTGGAGTCGCTTTCGGCTTATGCAAGGCAGTTTTTAAATCAAATGCAAAAGCCGGATGTTGATGAAATTATCGGACTTTCCCCCGCGATTTCAATTGACCAAAAATCCCGTTCCAATAACCCCCGTTCAACCGTAGCGACTATCACCGAGATTTACGATTATTTGCGCATTCTTTTTGCGCGTATCGGTCGCCCGCACTGCTTGCTGTGCGGGCGACCGATAAAAAAACTTACGCCGGATGAAATTCTGGAGACCATTCTTCATACTGTAGACAGCTTATATAAGGGCGTCAAAAAACAAGAGGTGATGGGTGTATCAATCACTAAAGCCAAAATAAAAATTTATGCCCCGCTTATAGTTGGCAGAAAAGGAGAATATTATCAAATGCTTTATGAGTTACTTTCCAAAGGGTATGAGGTGGTTAACGTTGATGGATCTGATAAAAAACTTCGCGAGCGGGTAGTGATTGAAAAAAATAAAAAACACGACATTGATGTCTTGATAGACAGTTTTTTCTTAAGCGAGTTAGATGATAAAGAAAAGAGGAATAATTTACGTTTGCGAATGAATGAGGCCATTGAGCGCGCCCTTCATGAATCTAATGGCTTGATAAAAATTGAAACCCCTGAAGGTAAGCGTCTAATCTCTGCTAAATTTATGTGTCCATATGACGGGTTCTCATTTCCCGAAATTGAACCGCGTCTCTTTTCATTTAACTCGCCTTACGGCGCATGTCCTTCATGTAACGGTCTCGGCACCAAACATTTTTTTGGAACCGACCAATGTGAAAGTTGTCGCGGCGCGCGTCTTCGACCGGAGGCATTAAATGTTTTTTTGGGTGGCGATGAAAAGAAAAAGAATATAGTAGATGTCACAAATTTTTCAATAAAGGACGCGTATGAATTTTTTGAAAATCTTGTTTTAACCACAAACGAAAAAAGTATTTCTAAAGTGATTCTTAAAGAAATTGGTTCACGCCTTTCTTTTATGCTTAATGTCGGGCTTGATTATTTGACTTTGAATAGGCGGGCCAACACGCTTTC
>CAYHJR010000017.1:0-13512 GCA_964357075.1 uncultured Candidatus Saccharibacteria bacterium | reverse complement strand
AAAACGCCGAGTCAAATGATTAAAAAGTGATTCCAAGGTGTTGACTGTAATACATGTTAAAAGGTAGGCAGAGAAAATATGTTAAAGTGGCGCCATAAACATATGAAACGAATTTATTTGGATTATGCCGCTTCGACACCGGTTTCTAGGAAAGTTGGCGCTGAATTAAATAAATTACTCGCCGTAAATTCGGCTTGTTTTGGGAACCCGTCCTCAACTCACTTTGAAGGGTCTTTGGCGCGCGATTTATTGGAAGAATCGCGTTTGAATATTGCTAGAAATTTGCAAGTTCATATAGACGAAGTCGTTTTTACTAGCGGGGCGACAGAAGCAAATAATTTGGTAATACAAGGAGTTTACGACGCGTCACTAAGTAAAATTCACCCCATTAGAGAAGGTTTTTTGAATATGCCAAAAAATTTAATTCCAAAGGAAGATGATGTTTTAACTAAAAATTCCAATTTATTCTCTGACGGGGTAAAAAATCCGCACATTATCACGAGTTCGATTGACCATAGCGCTATATTGGAACCGATTCGAGCGCTTCAAAAAAAAGGATGTAAAGTAAGTTTCGTAAATCCAAACGCTAAGAAAATAATTCCGGTTGAAGAAATTGGTGGCTTGTTAACGAAAGAGACAATTTTGATTTCACTTTCGCTGGTCAATAGCGAACTTGGAACAATCGCGTCAGTGCGTGACATTGCTCGCGCCATAGCCATTTTTAAAAAGAAAAATAATCGTTCTTTCAATGATTATCCGTATTTGCATATGGATGCAAGTCAGGCCACAAGTTTGATTAAAGTTAATCCTAATTTTTTTGGCGCGGACTTTGTAACTTTTGATGGGGCGAAAATGTACGCGCCAAAAGGAATTGGGGCTTTGGTTGCGTTGCGTGAGAGAAAATTTAATCCCATTTTATTTGGCGGAGGACAAGAGAAGGGGATACGGCCGGGAACGCCGAATGTGATTTTTGCTTACGCGCTTGGGGTTGCGCTTTCCGAATGTTACAAGACCCAAGAAAAAGAATTCAAAAGATTGGAAAAATTGCAAAAATATTTTGAAGAAAATTTAAAGAGAACATTTCCGAATTGTCGTATCAATGGAGGCGAAGAGAAAAGATTGCCTTCTTTCGTGAACGTTTGTATTCCGGGGCTTGATGCGGAATATTCGATAGTGCAATTGGATTTATTGGGTGTGGCGGCCTCTTCTGCTAGTGCCTGCCAAAGCATACCTGCGCCTGACCGCGCGTTACGCGCAGGCGGGCGGGCAGGCGCTGGCGGAGCGGGTTTTTCTTATATCGTTCAAGAATTGCCAAATGGCAAGGAATGTTCCTCAAGCTCTATCAGGTTTTCTCTGGGCAGAACGACTAAAAAGGGAGATTTGGATCAAGCGCTACAAGCGCTTTTGAAAGTTGTCACATTGCAGAAAGTATCTTTCCATCGGGAGAGGTAGTTGCTATTATAATTAAGTACAAATCAACCAGTGACCACTAACGCTAAAAATAAAATGCATTACTATTCGTATCATTCGGTCTCACCGAGAGCATTATTCGTAACCATTTGTAAATTCGTATTGTTCGGCTACCGCAGGGGCATTCATTCGTAACCATTCGTATCATGGACATTAAGGACCTCAACAAAAACCAAATGGTGCTTTTGACGCTTCTAATGAGCTTTGTAACTTCAATTGCCATGTCGGTTATTACCGTTTCTCTTCTCCAAGAAAATCCGACAACTGTAACGCAAACGGTCAATAGAATAGTTGAAAGGACTGTCGAAACCGTAGTGCCGGCCGTTACCGGGGGTAAAAGTATTGTCACCAAAGAAACCACCATTGTCGTTAAGGAAGAAGATTTGATAACAAAATCAATTGAAAAAAATAAAGATAAAATTTTAGCCGTTCGCGAGAAGGCAATTGGAAGCGACGGGGGGGCGGTGCATACGCAAATCGGCTGGGGTATTGTTCTAAATAAGGAGGGTCTCATTGCAACGGACAGCTCGTTTATTTCGAGCGAAGGCGCTTACTCGGTTTTGACGGAAGATAATGTCTCTTTTGAAACCAAAGTTGTGGCGCAGGATGAAAACAAAGGTGTGGCGCTTCTTTCCGCCATCAAGGAAAAAGGAGATAAACGGAAAGAAGAGTATGTCTTCACTCCGATTGATAAAGCGGATTTGAAAGCGTCCAAATTGGGTCAGACACTCATTGCTTTTGGAGGCAAAGGCAAGAAGGCGGTAGCCATAGGAATAATCAGCAATATAACGGAGAGCGAGGCAAAAGTCGGCAGTGCGACAAGTACGACTTTTTCCAAGAAAATAACGAGCATTGAAGGGACTGTTTTTCCGCCCAACAAAGTGACGGGAGGTCCCATTGTAAATTCATTCGGCGAGGTTTTGGGACTGGCTACCGCAACCCTCTTTGTAGGCGGTGAACCATCATATTTGCCTATAACTGAAATAGTGGAAATGTCCAATAAGGGATTCGAATAATTAATTGACGTAACAGAAAAAAGTGTTAAAATCAAAAAAATAACACTTCAAAATTATGTTACCTTTCGAACATTTTACATCACGCGCCAGAGACGTTATTCGCCGAGCTCACGAATTGGCGGTTGAGCGTGGCGTCAATCAAGTCAATCAAAATCATTTGACGCTGGCACTTTTAATGCAGGAAGATAGCGTCATTTATTCTATTTTTGAAGTATTGGATATTGATGGCGGGGCAATAATGGACGCCTTGATGGAGGCGCTTGAAGGGGGCGATGTTGGGCAAACTCTTTCACCCTCGTTTCAGATTTATTTAACGCCGGAGTTGGCTCAAGTTTTGGAACAATCCGGCAAGGCGGCCAAAAGTTTAGGCGATGAATTTGTCGGTGTGGAGCACCTTTTCTTGGCGCTTTTGGAAGTTCCATCCCAAACGAAAGATCTTTTGATGCGTTTTCGCCTTAGCAAGGAATTGGTTTTAAAGGTGGTGAATGAAATGCGCAAAGGAAAAATAAAAGACGCGCCACAAGAAAAAAAATACAGAGTTTTGCAGAAATACGCGCGTAATCTTACGAAATTGGCGGCTGAAAACAAATTGGATCCGGTCATTGGTCGCGACCAAGAAATTTCCCGCATTATTCAAATTCTTTCTCGACGCACCAAAAATAATCCGATTTTGATAGGGGAGGCGGGAGTGGGGAAAACAGCCATTGTTGAAGGGCTGGCCAATCGCATTGCCGTTGGCGATGTGCCGGACTCCTTGAAAAATAAAGAATTGATTTCGCTTGATTTGGGACTTTTAATCGCCGGGACGAAATATCGCGGCGAATTTGAAGAGCGTTTGAAATCAATTATGAAAGAGGTGGAGCGCTCAGAAGGTAAGGTGATTATGTTCATCGATGAGATTCACACAATAGTTGGCGCCGGGGCGGCGGAAGGAGCCATGGACGCATCGAACATGCTAAAGCCGGCGCTCGCTCGGGGCGAGCTTCGCGCCGTCGGCGCCACCACTTTAAAGGAATATCAAAAACACATTGAAAAAGACCCGGCTTTGACTCGCCGTTTTCAGCCGGTTTACGTGCAAGAACCTTCGGTTGAAGACGCGGTCGCAATTTTGCGCGGACTTAAAGAAAAATACGAGCTTTATCACGGCGTTCACATTTCGGATGACGCGCTGATTGCCGCGGTTGAATTTTCCAGCCGCTACATCACGGATAGATATTTGCCGGACAAGGCGGTTGATTTGATAGATGAAGCCGCTTCGTCTTTGCGCATCGCTCTTGAAAGCAAACCGCCGATTTTGGAAGAGACGCATAGAAAAATTATGCGCTTGGAAATAGAAAAAGAGGCGCTTAAAAAAGAAGCCGCCACCAGCGAAGGCAAAAACGCCAAAGCCCGCACCAAAATTATTGATAAAGATATCGCGGACTTAAAAGAAAAGACGCATGACATTGAGATTCGTTGGAATAATGAAAAAGAGCTTTTAAGCAGTATTCGCGACCTTAAAAAGCAGTTGGAGCAATTGCGACAAGAAGCGGAGAACGCCGAGTCCAGAGCCGACTTGGCCAAGGCGGCGGAAATTCGCTACGGCAAAATCCCGCAATTGTCCGGCGAGTTGGAAATAAAAAGCAAAAAATTGGAAAAACTGCAGCGCTCGCGCCGTATTTTGAAAGAGGCCATTACGGAACAGGAAATCGCCGATGTTGTTTCGCGTTGGACAGGTGTTCCCATAAGCCGCATGCTTGAAGAAGAGGCCGAAAAACTTTCCCGCATGGAGGAGGAATTAAAAAAGAGAATTGTTGGGCAAGACGAAGCGGTTAAAAAGATAGCGGATGCGGTGAGGAGAAGTCGCGCCGGAATCGCCGACCCCAATCGCCCCATCGGCTCATTTATTTTCTTGGGTCCCACCGGAGTCGGCAAAACGGAACTTACCAAAGCGCTGGCTGAATTTATGTTTGGGACGGACAAAGCCCTGGTCCGCGTTGATATGTCGGAGTATATGGAGCGCCACGCTGTTTCAAAAATGATAGGTTCTCCTCCGGGCTATGTTGGCTATGACGAGGGCGGCGCTTTTACGGAAATAGTTCGTCACAGACCATATTCTGTCATTTTGCTTGATGAAATTGAAAAGGCGCATCCGGAAGTGTTTAATTTGCTTTTGCAAGTTTTTGATAATGGGCGGTTGACCGATTCAAAGGGGCGCACGGCTAATTTCAAAAATACCATTATTGTCATGACTTCAAATATCGGAGCGGAGTATATTGATAAAATGGAGCACATCGGGTTTTCAATGGATAGAGATGATGCCGGAAAAGAATATGATTTGGCCAAAGAAAAAGTGGAGGGAGCTCTTAAAGAGCATTTCCGTCCAGAATTCCTAAACCGCATTGATGACACTGTAATGTTTGATATTTTGAAGCCGGAAGCGATTAAAGAAATCGTTTCAATTCAAATAGGTATAGTGCGAGACAGATTGAAGGAGAAAGGAATTGAGTTGGTAATTGAAGACGAAGTTATGAAAATGCTTACCAAAGAAGGATATGACCCGCATTATGGAGCGCGTCCTTTGAAGCGTTTGATTCAAAACAAGATTTTGACGTCCGTGGCTAATTTTATGATTGATAAAAGTGTCACTGAAGGCGGAGCGGTGACAGTTGGACTAAAAAATAATGAACTCACTTTTGAAGTTAAGAAGGGAAGGGGAGCGCGTATTTCTATTCCGCGCGAGACAGTTGAGAGGGTTTAAGTAATTTTTGCCTTTTCCGTTGTTTTAGGTTATTTTAATATTCTTGCGTCGGTGGCGGAGTGGTCAATCGCATTTGACTGTAAATCAAACGCCCAATGGGCTACGCAGGTTCGAATCCTGCCCGGCGCACACGACAGGAGAGGAAGTGGCAAAAACTACTTCTTCTCCTTTTCTAGTATGACTTTTCTGGCGTTCGTAATCCTTATTCAGCTTCGGTGCCCAAGTTGCAAGATATTCAGCCGCTAAAGTGTATTCTGGCTTTATTTTAAGCCCATCTTGAGCGATGTTCGTAAAAATCTGGGCAAAGAGCAATCTCTTCTCATCAACGAGCGCATTCTCGTAGATTTCTTTAGATTTGTATGCAAGCTCGTGGATGACCAGACGAAGTTGTTGGTACTCATCGCTCTTGTCACTGGCGCGGGCGAACGCACTCTCCAAGTTTGATTCTTCTTCAATACATTCGGCAATTCTTCTTTCACAAAGTTCAAGTGGAGCTTCCTTATTTATCTTGGCGTCAAAGTATTTATCTTTCTGCTTTCTAATTGCTACGAGCAAGCCACTCAATTTTGTAATTTCGGTTTCTCTTTCAAGAATGATTTGAGCATTCTCCTGCCTAATGATGTCTTCGATAACTTCTAAAACAGCATTATTCTTTGGGGCTATCTTTTCAAAGAATCCGACAATTTGTTCCTCCACATCCTTTTCCTGGATGTAGGTCTTCTTTAGGCACTTGCGATACTGGCTATGATTATTACAGTGTCCGTACCACCTACCTTTTTGGAGTTCCCACGTAACCAATCCACCGCAATGTTCGCAATGAATTTTTGCCTTGAATAGAGAGTTATGTTTTGTGTAGAGCGGATTTTTCAGCTTTCGCTTTAGGATGCTCTGAACCTTGTCGAACACATCTTTTCTTATGAGAGGTTCTTGCTTGCCCTGGGTAACATCATTATTCCAGCGAATCTTGCCGTAATAATATGGGTCAGATAATAAGAGATGTATTCGGCTTATACCAAGCTTCTTACCACTTCTGGTGCGTAGTCCTGCTTTATATAACTCATCCTCAAGCTTGTATAGAGAGTAGTTGCCAGTCGCATACCAAGCAAACATATCGCGAATACGTGGCGCTACCTCCTCATCTATAACTTGTGTTGTATATCTCTTTTCCCCAACGGTCTTGTAACCAAGCGGGGGTTTGGTTGGAAGCCATCCTTGAGCTATCTTTTCCTTTTGTCCCTTGCGCACTTCCTCCGAAAGATTGGCAATGTATTTCTTGGCAAGCACAATTTCAATATCCCAGCGAAACTTCTCGTCTGACTTCGCACCTTTATGGATGACAAGATTTGTTTTGACGAAGTGCACTTGTCGTTCTGGTTTCTCTTCTAGCCAATCATTTACAGCCAAAGCGTCTTTCAAGTTTCTCGTAAGTCTATCAACTTTCTCACAAAGTATATTGGGAACCTTGTTTTTCTCGGTGAATTTAATCATTTCACTAAATACCTTTCGTTGCTTTGCTCCACTAGCAGATTCAGCAATCAAAAATGTCTTGGCAACAGCAAAGTTTTTTCTGTAAGCGTATTCTTTCAAGAGTTTCTCTTGGGATGGTAAGGAGTATCCTGCTTCTTCTTGTTCTTTGGAAGATACACGACAGTAAAGTACCGCTTTAATTTTTGATGAATTATTGTCCATAGTTTTGTAGATTAAGTGGTTAAGTTTATTTTTTTCATCTACATCTACATTTTCATCTTTTTATTTAATTTCTTTGTGTTTCCAATAAAAATGTAATCCTATTATCCACACAGCTGAAGCAAGGGGTAAAAGACGATATGATTTATCGAATTCATTGATATCTATTTCTAAAATCCATTTCAATAACACCCCAAGGAAAATTAGTGAAAATAGTCCGTACAGAAATCCTATAAATACATCGCCACAAAGTTCTCCAGCCCGCCTCGACCTCGCCTCCCACACCGTTTCTTTGTACTGCGGATACTCAAGTTGCTCCGTGTCCAATAAATAACCGTGAAGTATAACTAGCCAAATACCCAAAAGAATATAGAGCAAGTTGAATCCAAAAATTTCTCCTTCCTTGTATCCCAATATTTCTAGGAGAACAATTGAAACTATAGTACCAACACAAGCCAAGAATAGGATACCCACAATATATTTTATGTACTGACCTATTTTTTCAGATGATTCTTTGTTGTTCATAAGATTTATTTTTAGTAGGGGCGCCTCTTATATGCCAAAAAGGGGCTCACCACATCTATCTGGTAGCCCACATCCGAGCGTCGCGAGACGTCCTTCAATGGCAGGTAGAGGATGAACCCCTTTCTGGATTGAAGGACAAAAGTCCCGCGAGTATATAAACGGATGTAGGCTACATTGCTAGTATAGCGCTATGGCAGGTTTTGGCAAGGTGCTTATCCACTCCTCAAACTCTTGGTTACTTATCACTTGACCTTTTTATTGTTAGGCTCTTTCTAACACTTTTTTCTTTCAGTTTCTGTGTGAGCAGAAAATTAAAGAGACGTCGTTTATTCTGACACTTGCCGTTACGGGCGTAATCTTTTACCACAGCATATGCTTCGTGTATTGATTGCATTCCAAGTTGATGCCGTCGCGCTAGAATGAATCGCATATTCGATTCTCCGATTGCAAGAGCAATATCAACACACATAGCGTCATCGTTACTGCTATCGTCATTCAGCGGATATTCGCTTGGATGCTTCTCACTTAAGAGGAAACGACTTTGCGATTTTGAGTAATTTTTCATAATCGAATTTGTTTACATCTGTGTCTCTGTATTCGTCTGGGGAGGTCTGATTTCCCGCTGGCGAATAATGTCCCTAATGCTTGTCGCACCTTCACCATTCGACCTTTCCAACCTCTGCTCTGGCGGTGGATGCCTCGGCATAGGTTCTGCTGAAGGTTTGGGTAGGGCTCTTTCCCTGCCTCTGTTGTCACTCGATTCTTTGCTCTGAAAATAGGGTTTTATATCAACCCATTTTTGCTCTGTTTCATTTGGTTTTTTTGCAAGTTTGAAGTCTGCTATAAGGTATGAAAAATCTTTGCTTCCGCTATGTTCTGGAAACCATACCAGCTCGTGCTCATCTCTCATCTGTGTCATCAACTTATTGATTCGGTTTATCTGCTGGTCTGTTGGCTTGAGTTTGAGGAGCACACAAATTTTTTCATAACTTGTTCTTCCTTTACCGTCATAAGAATTTACCTGCCGATAAAGAATATTAAAAAGTAATAACTTTTCTGGATTTAATTCGCCGCTATCATAAGCTGTCCAGACTGAACTATAAACCATTGAGAAAGGAGTTATGTCTGGCTCTTTGGTTGTTGTGTGGACTGGGATTTTCTTTTTCATACTCATCGAAGTTTGTTTTCCGTATCTTTAGTTATCTATTTGATTTTTTTGTTTCGAGCGTAAGTTTATTTTTACAAGGGTAACGTAAATGTCAGTAATATCACCGAGCAGTTTTTTTATTTCTTCTTCGGAACGACCTTTGAGCGCGCCTGTTTCCTCAAACGGTTTTCGGAGTTTCTCAAGTTGTTGCGGCGTAAGCTCCATTTACTTGAGGGCGTATAAGCGACCTTTGAGTAGCTTTTGGTTATTGAAAAGACTTTGTACTGGTACAAAAAATTCAGTACCTGCCCAGTAGTCGCCAATTACTTTTTCAATGCCTACAGCGTGCGCAAACAAAAAGTTGACACGCTTTTCATTCACGCGCTCCATACCGACCAAATCAAAATGGAGCGTAGACAGCAGACTTGCGAGACCCAAATCGCTAACTTCAATTTTTTCTTTTCCATCTTTCATAAAGTCATCCTTACACATCGCCCCATTCCAAAAGGGGGTGCAAAATTTAGCACCCCACGTTTTCGCACAAAATAAAACACCACCTCGTTTTGAGGGGTGCAGTTTTTAGAACCTTTTTTACTATTTAACTTCTATTACAATCTGGATTCCTCCCTTTTTATATATTCTTATCGGTAATTTCTTGCGCTGGAGGTTGATTTTTACGTTTTTAATAAGGGCATCCAATTCATTTTTAATTGACTCATTTTTGTCAAAGTCTTTAGGGCTACTAATTAAGTCCATACGCGAAGCAACTGTTCCAGGAGGTAATGACATTCCAGTTGGTTTAACTTTCCCATTTTTGATAACCCTTCTTTCGTCCCGCAACGCCTTAAAAAGCTTTAATCTTAATTGTCCTTTGCGTGCTTTTTGAAATGCGTAGATGATTTTCCCAAAGGAGATAATACCGTTTAAAGCATCAAACTCAACTTCACCCTTTGATACGCTATGAACAAAAGCACCAGTCTGGTTTAGTTTGCTCGCATCAATTTCAATGTAATAGGTTGGCAATAATTCTATGTTTTTTGATTTATACTTACCTTTAACAACTGCAATTCTTGGGTTTTTCTCGCCCCTTTTAGGTGCTTCAAAGAACTCAACGGTAACACTTGGGATTTTTTCATTTTCTCTAATTTTTTCAAACACCTCTGGTATATGTTCGGCATCAAAAAGTCCTGCATATCCAAAATATGCCTTCTTCACGAGTCCTTCGCGTTCAAACTTCTCAAGAATCTCCCAAAAATGCCCCGTAATGTTTGGGGGAATATCTTGTGCTGGAATATAAAAAACATTCCGATTCCAAAGAGAGTGTTGCCCAGACAGTAAATCCCTTACCCGTTCAATTTTTTGGTTAAGCGTCATCTCCATACTCATATTTAAGCTATCATATCAGAACCTGCCAAATCTTGCCAGACAAAAATAAATAAGTTACACTATAAAAATTAAATATGAAAAAAGGAAGGTACCTAACTTTGAAAGAAGCAGCAAAATATTTAGACGTAGGTGAACGTACGTTGTTTCGCTATCTTCACGATGAGCGTATCAAGGCTGCTAAAATTGGCTATTGGCGTTTCAGAGAAGAAGACCTCAAAAAGTTTATTGAGGAAAGTTTTAATACGCACAAAAAGAAATAATATGCTGATTAAGACAGAACAAGAGTACTACCCGCTAATCAAGGATTGGCTTGAAACGCAACTAAAGCCGATATTCCCCGATGTGTATTTCGAGATAACCGCTAACAAGAAATTTAGCAATACTCTTAAAGGACAAATAGACCGCAACAGAGATATTATCTTTAATTTCTTGAGGGAAGCCCCTCCAGACATTACGGGATTTATTAAGGGTGATTATCACTCCGACTTCATTGTTGTTGAAATCAAAAATGACGCTCTCAAACTAGATGATGTCTATCAGTTAAAAAAATATACTGATTTGTTTGATGCAAAGTACGCTCTGCTTATATCGACAGAGGAGATTCCAGAAGAATTAATGCGACTTTCAAAGGTTTCCTTCCCATTGCTTCAGTTATCGCATTACTTAAAGCGTCTTGCCCTTGTTCATTATAAAGAAAATGGAGAGAGCGTTTGGTTTCCAGAAAATCCATTTATAACAAAGTAAGAGCTAAATATGAATATGAAAATGAATTATGCAAAAAGAAGCTAAAGCACGAATCAAGATAAATAATCTGCTCCAGCATTCTGGCTAGAGGTTTTTTGATGACGAAAACGGCACTGCAAACATTTCCCTGGAGCCAAACGTAAAGCTCACAGAAAAAGCGATTGATTCGCTGGGTAACGATTTTGAAAAGACCAAAAATGGTTTTATTGATTTCTTATTGCTTAATGGAAAAGGATTCCCGTATGTAGTGCTTGAGGCAAAGTCCGAAGACAAAGACCCATTGGACGGCAAAGAACAAGCTCGTAAGTACGCACAATCACTAAATGTTCGCTTTGTCATCCTCTCAAACGGCAATCTTCACTACTTCTGGGATTTGGAGCGTGGTAATCCGTCTGTCATCATTCAGTTTCCGAAACCAGACTCCTTGCAACACTTTGAGTCGTTCAAACCGAATCCGAAACGCCTTGCTGACGAAAAAGTTGAGGAAGATTATATCGTCCTCACACAAAAAGCAGATTACCGCAGCGACCCGCGCTGGTCTGATGAAGCGCAACAGCAAAATCTGATTGATGCGGAAACACTCAAGTTTTTGCGTCCCTATCAGCTTCGAGCGATAGAAGCTCTCCAAGAATCTGCTACAAAAAACAATGACCGTTACCTTTTCGAGATGGCTACGGGCACGGGTAAAACTCTGGTGTCCGCGGCTATCATCAAACTTTTTTTGAAGTCTGGGAATGCAAAGCGCATCCTCTTCCTTGTTGACCGCCTGGAGCTTGAAGACCAAGCAGCCAAGAACTTCAAGAAATGGCTATCAAAGGATTACACAACTGTCATTTACAAAGAAAATAAAGATGATTGGCGTAAAGCTGAAATTGTTGTCTCAACAGTTCAGAGTCTCGCTTTTAATAACAAGTACCAGAAACTTTTTTCTCCAACCGACTTTGACCTGCTTATTTCAGACGAAGCGCATCGCTCTATCGGTGGCAACAGCCGTGCAGTCTTTGAATACTTTGTGGGATATAAACTAGGACTCACTGCTACACCAAAGAATTACCTCAAAGGAGTTGACCCCGCAAAACTCAACTCCAAAGACCCACGAGCCTGGGAACGTCGCCAACTCTTTGATACATACAAGACATTCGGTTGTGAGACTGGCGAGCCAACTTTCCGCTACACCCTGCTTGATGGAGTCAAAGATGGCTACCTAGTAAATCTAGTTGTTGCTGATGCGCGTACCGAAATTACTACCGAGCTTCTTTCAGAGAAGGGCTACGCAATGATGGTGGAAGACGAGGAAGGAAAAGAAGAAGAGCAAACCTTTTTTCATACAGACTTCGAGCGAAAGTTTTTCTCCGATAAGACCAATCAGATTTTCTGCAAAACATTTTTTGAGAATGCACTAAAAGACCCTATTACTGGGGAGATTGGCAAGGGTATCGTCTTCTGCGTAAGCCAAAAACACGCCTCAAAAGTTACCCAAATCCTCAATCAGTTTGCCGACAAGCTCTATCCAAGTAAATACAATTCTGATTTTGCGGTGCAAGTTACCTCAAGCATTTCTGATGCCCAGGGTTTTACGATAAGTTTTGCAAACAACAATCTCAATGGACACACAAAGTTCTTGGATGGGTACCTATCGAGTAAGACTCGTATATGCGTAACAGTTGGAATGATGACCACTGGCTATGATTGCGAAGACATTTTGAACATTGGCTTGATGCGCCCTATCTTCTCACCGACGGATTTTATTCAAATAAAAGGACGTGGTACACGCAAATACACTTTTTCTCACAAAGAAAAAGAAGGTGGAGAAGTTCAAGAAGCTAAAATACCTAAAGACAAGTTCAAGCTCTTCGATTTCTTTGCCAACTGCGAATACTTTGAGGAAAAGTACGACTACGATGAGGTAATACACCTGCCGCCTAAAACAGGCACAGGCACCGAAGGTGGCGAAGGTGGAATCAATATAGATGAGATTTCAATTACCCAACCTGACCCACTAAAAACTTTTACCGAAAAAGCTGTGGGTGTTGAAGGGATGAAAATTGACCGCAAACTTTTTGAGAAGTTTGAGGCGATGGTGAAGGATGACTCTTTCATCAAGCAAAAATACGAAGAGGGCGACCTGGCTACCATCGAAGATTACGTGAAGGATAAGATTTTCGATAAGCCAGAAGATTTTTTCAATCTTGAGAAGCTCCGCAGGTCTGTGAAAGCTGACCGTCGCGTGAGTCTTCGTGAGTTCATAGAAAAAGCCTTTGGAGGTATTACAAACTTCAAATCCAAAGACGAACTGCTGGACGGTGAGTTCGAGAAGTTTGTTGCAATCAATAAACCAGAAAGCCAGTTCGTAATGCCAATTAAGAACTACTTGAAGGCGTATATCACCGATAACGAGATTCGGGACATTATAGAAAAAGGAGAATACACAAGACTTGCGACAAACCCAAAACTGACCTTTGCAGACCTCGAAGCTCTGAATGGTTGGATTGAACGTGTACCTGAATATGTGAAGGACTATGTTTCGCTTAACGCCTATATGTAATTATGCTTACTCAAGAAATAAAAAAGAAAATTGATTCGGCACGGGACATTTTAGTCGGTAAAGTCCCAGACCCAAAAGCCCAAGTGGAACAAATCACCACGGCGCTTATCTATAAGTTTATGGATGATATGGATAAGCAAGCCCAGTCTCTACCAAAAGGTAAGGCGCAGTTTTTCACGAACGGTTTTGAGAAGTACGCCTGGAGCAAAATGATGGACGCAAAGCTCGGTGGACAAGAACGCTTGAATCTTTA
>CAYHJR010000016.1:0-13769 GCA_964357075.1 uncultured Candidatus Saccharibacteria bacterium | reverse complement strand
CCATTGATTGCTCCCCTATTCCCATTTCCACAAATCTTTCCTGAAATTTCTGCTTGAAAAGATGCATGCGGGTGGACTCTGTTAAATCGGCGCAAAGCCCCACCACATTTTTATTATTTTCCGCCGCCACAACCAACCCTTCACCAAACCCAAAACGAATCGGTGTTTGTTCCACATCTTTATCAAATATCTTAGGATTTAGTTTTGAGTTTTCAAAAATCATAATTACAAACTAAAATTGGGGTATAAGATCCGTAAAATGAATACTGGAAGTGGCACATTCCACATGATAATAAAAAATAACCAGGTAATTATGCTAAAAGCTAGTATTGGTATAAAAAAATAATAAATAAATATATAAATCGGTGATTGAAAACGGAAAATTTTTATATCTAAATAAAATATCAGAACTGTCGTCACAATAATCGGAATTGGAATATATGTTAGAAGATTCCAAGTACTGGAAAGAAAATAGGAAAAATATCCGCCAATACCACTTAACGGTTGTATTTTTTCGTTATAAATCATTTGTCCAAGAAACTCAATTTTAAGATAAACATATAAAATCTTTAGGAAAAAGTATCCAAAAACCAAAGTGAAAATCTTAAGAAAGGTGTTGTTCATGTTCGCTTTTTATTTTATGGTCAGTGTTAAACCAAGTCCAGATGTCACTTTTTTGAGAAATGAAAGAGTGGGGTTAGTTCTTCCGGACTCAAAGCGTGCAAGCGCCGATTGTGCCACGCCAATCTTTCGCGCCAATTTTTCTTGCGTCATATTCTTTTGTGCCCGCGCTTTAATAAGTGCCTCTATCAATTTAAACTCAAATTCAAGGTCGTCATAAGATCTCTTAAATTCTGGGTCTTTAAGCCATTCTTGCTTTAATTTTCTGAAAGAATAAAATTTTCTTTTTTGTTTTTTCATAATGGGTTTAATATAACATATATGTTATATTTTACGCAACACCTTTAACTGTGTTTTAGAGTAATCGATATCTTTCTTGCTAATTTGTTCAGTCTTCTTCACAAAAGCATGTAAAATGTAGGCCTGATTTTTATTAAAAGTATATATGAATCTTATCTGATTTACCCCTATAATTCGGAGTTCAAACAGTCCACCTCCAAGCGCTTTTGAGTATGGCATTTGAAGATTGTTCCCTCGCACTTCCAATAAATCAAGGGCTTTTGCTACTCTCGGCCTTAAAACCTTATCAATTGACCTAAGAAATTTTTCTACTTTTTTATTATAAAAATTTATTTCCATTTATCTAAAAAAATTAACTCCCCAGTGAAATCGGAAATACAGA
The DNA here is from genome assembly GCA_964357075.1 of uncultured Candidatus Saccharibacteria bacterium. GTDB lineage: Bacteria > Patescibacteriota > Minisyncoccia > Phycocordibacterales > JAKFXT01 > JAKFXT01. The sequence continues at coordinate 12,466 of CAYHJR010000016.1, read as the reverse complement.
AGATGATAGCCACAGAGTCACCGCGCAAGTCAAAATCGGCGCCAAAAAAAGATAATAAATATAAAAAGTCGCTTTTCCTTCAGTTTTGAAATAAAACAATTCAAAAGCAAAAATCAAAACAAAAACACCGAGCATAATTATTAAGGTATAAGGCAAACCGGAAACAAAACTTATTATCCCCGACGAAAGAGGTAGAAAGATTGGATTGTTGAAAGAAAAAACATAGTACAGAGCCCAAACCAAAAGCAAAGTCCCAAAGGCGCATAAGATAATACTCAAAAATATTTCCGCCAATTTACTATTTTTATTCATGTTTTAAATTTGGATAATCATAATCCATTTCTTCTAACACAATCCTCATATACATTATCTACCAAACCACTCCCTATAGAAAAATTGTCGCCAGCATAATTTGCACATCTCTTTCTTATTTCCGATGGTCTCCATTCGTACCAATAAAAAGCAATTCCCAAAATCACCAACGATATAATAATTATTCCCTTATACTCTTTAATCTTTTGCATTTTCTTAAAGCTAGAAGCTAACAGCTAAAACCTGAAAGCTATTTTACTCATGTTCACTCTTGATTTTACCTCCTAATGTGCGCAATTCGGCGAGAGCCATTTTTCCCTCCTCGGCATTAGGCGGTTTACCGTGCCACTCATATTTTCGTTCAAACTCCTTGACTCCTTTACTTGGAATGGTGTGGGCAATTATAACTGACGGCTTTTCAAAAACTGCTTGGGCGTGTTCAATCGCCGAAACTATTTGCGGGAACGAATGTCCATCAATTTCTTCAACATGCCAATTGAACGATTCCCATTTATTGCGCAAACTTTCAAGCGGCATAACCTCTTCCGTAAATCCATCTATCTGAATATTATTTCTATCAATTATGCCAATTATATTGTGCAATTTTTCTTTCCCAGCAAGCATCATCGCTTCCCAGATTTGTCCGCAATCAAGCTCCCCATCCCCCATTAAACAATAGAAGAATTTGTTTGTGGCGCGTCCATGGTCAATCCTGTCCGCTAGCGCCATGCCAACGGCTTGTGAAAGCCCAGAACCCAAAGGACCGCTTGATGTCTCAAGCATTGGTAGCCATTCGCGATGAGGATGTCCTTGCAAACGCGATTTGAATTTGCGAAGTGTCTTTAATTCTTCAACCGGAAAATAACCAGCGTGCGCCATTGTGGCATAAAGCACGGGGCAAATATGGCCGTTTGAGAGAATGACTCTGTCACGGTCCTCCCAAGTTGGTCTTTTAGGGTCGTGCTTAAGAATATGAAAATAAAGCGCCGCAAAAATATCGGCCATACCAAGTGGACCGGCCGTGTGCCCCGAACCCGCTTCTAAAAGCATTTCAATAATTGACTGGCGAATAGAATTAGCGGTTAATTCTAATTCTTTTATCTTTTCATCAGATAAAAATTCCATTTGTATAATTAGCGACGTAACGACAGTTTTTCTACTCGATCTTTTAATTTAATTAACTCCATGCGAAAAGTTTTATAATTCTGTTCATATTCTTGTCTCAAAACAAATTTCGCACCAATGTCTAAAAATTCATGTCTTAGTTTTTGAAGTAATTCTGTATTTAAATCAACATTTTTTTTTAATTGCGCAAGTTCAAGTGCTGACGACTCAAACCCACGTGCCACCATCATGGCCAAATCCTCATTGGAAACAGTTTTTATTCTTTTTGAGTTTTTTTTCTTCATACACAAATTATACCATCTTCAAAGTATCAATCGCCTCTTTTATGTCCACGGCATTAAAAATGTAAGAACCGGAAACAAGGCGTGTCACCCCCGCCTCCACCAGGCGCGGAGCGGAATCGGCATCGACTCCGCCGTCAACACTAATTATAATCCTAGGGTATTTCTTTCTCAATTCTTTTATCCTCGCAATAACTTTTTCCGAAAACGGTTCTCCTTGATAACCAATGTTTTCAATCCCCATTTGCTGTATGAAATTCACAAGCGGAATGAACGGTTCAACTTTGGAAAGCGGCGTTTCTACTCCAATTGCCAAACCAATTTCCGGCGCAGTTTCATTTTCGCCGAATCGGCCATATCTTTGATAAAGCTGTTCAATTATATTTTTTATATTGGGGTGGCTTTCTAAATGTAAAATTACGCGCGAAGCGCCAGCCGTAACCCATTCAAAAACGTCCCGATCCGGGGATGAGACCATCAAATCAATCTCATAATTTATTTTCTCCCACTCGGGAAGTCCCATTTCTTCTCTTTGCAGTTTTTTGAAATCCATAATTTCGCCAAAATAAGGCCAGGTTTTTTCCGGCACAAAATCCCCGTCCATAATGTCCAGTTGAACGTAAGATACGAAAGGTGCCACGCGCGCGACTTTACTTTTCAAATCAGCAAAGTCGCGCGGCATAATAGCGGGAATTATTTCAATATTACTCATCAATTTTTTTAAGACGCCTGATATGTCTCTCATCGCCAGAAAATTCCGTTTCCAGCCAGAGTTTGACGACCTTTTCCGCTTCTTCGTTATTCATAAAGCGCGCGCCTAAAGAAAGAATGTTGGCATTATTATGTTCGCGCGATAATTTTATGATTTCCCCGTTTCCACCATAGTAAGCTGTAGCGCGAATGCCCTTGAAGCGATTAGCGACCATGGCCTCGCCTTCTCCAGAACCACCCAAAATAATCCCCTTGGTGTCATTCGGCTCTTTTAATATTTCTTCAACCACTAATTTTATAAAATCCGTATAATCATCATTGGGGTCAAGTGCGAAAGGTCCCTTATCAATTGCTGTGTAGCCATGCGAATTTAAATATTCCACCAAATGGCTTTTCAATTCAAAACCGGCATGATCCGATGCTAGATATATTTTCATATATGTTTGCCGGATTCCATCACGTGATAAATGAGTGCGTGGGTGTATCCCATTTCATTGTCATACCAAGCGCAAACTTTGACCAAATTGCCGTCAATAACGCGCGTTAAATTCAAATCCGCAATGGAACCATAAGAACTTCCGACAATATCCGATGAAACCAGGGGCTCATCTGTTACGGCAAAAACTTTTTTCCAGCGCGCCTCATCTGCCGCTTTTTTTAAAATCTCATTTACCTCTTCCACCGTTGTATTTCTTTTGGCTATAAAAGTAATATCGGCAATGGAGCCCGCCAGTACTGGCACCCGCATAGAAATGCCGTCGAATTTCCCCAGAAGCTGCGGGATGGCTTGGGCGACGGCAATGGCCGCCCCGGTTGAGGTCGGCACAATATTTTGCGCCGCCGCGCGCCCTTCTTTCCAGTCCTTTTTTGAAGGCCCGTCAACTATCGATTGACTTGCCGTATAGCCATGCACAGTTGAGAGCACCGCTTTTTCAACACCAATCTTTTCATCAAGTATCGCCATCAAGGGGCTAGCCGCGTTCGTGGTACAAGATGCATTGGAAGAAATGGAAACATCGCTCAACAAATTATCGTTAATTCCCATTAAAACCGTTTCTCCTTTTATCCCCTCCGGCGCTTTATCTTTAACCGGCGCGGTGATAACAACTCTTTTGGCTCCGGCATCCAGGTGCGTGCGGGATTTCTCGTAACTCGCAAAAAGCCCCGTGGACTCAATTACAATATCAACCTTGAATAATTTCCAAGGCAAATGCGTTGGGTCTTTTTCGCTCAAAAATGCGATTTTCTTTCCATTAACAATTAAATATCGATGGTCCCCCTCAATCTCCGTCTTTATATCCAAATCGCTTTTGCCATATACGGTATCGTATTTTAAAAGATAGGCAAAATTCTCCACCATTCCCAAATCATTAATGGCCACAATTTCTATTTCAGGAAACTTTTGCGCCACCTTGAAAAAAGCTCTGCCTATTCTGCCAAATCCATTGATTGCAACTTTAATTGCCATAATGAAAATATTATAGCAAGGTACGCATAACATAACCACTTGACTTCGCTACAGGTATCAATATATCCTATGTCCAACTGTTCCGGAGGATCTGAAAATGATCAGGGTAAAGAAAGATGCCAAGTTTTCCATAAGAAAGGTCGGGGTCGTCAATCATCGTGGCGAAGTCAAGAACATGTGTCCAACGTGTTCGGCCACGTATGGCTCAGGATCATTTTCGGTCGGCTTCATCAGCACGGCCGGAAGCGTTTTATTGGTCCGCTACAACGAGGGGAGAATCCCCTCCTGCCAAGAATGTGGCGAGAAACTTCCAAATGCAGTTCAACTTTTTTGCACAGAAGAAGAGGCCGCCGGATTGTTCGAGGACTTAAGGCGGGTGATCTCAACTGACGTCAAAAAGTTCCGGAGAGAAACGCGTTTGGTAGATTTCGGTATCGATACGAGATTCAATCTGCAATAGCCCGCCAAGCGGGCTATTTTAATAATTCAATAAAAATATTCTTCAAAACTTGCGGGTTGGCGGAACCTTTGGATTTTTTCATACCTTGCCCCACTAAAAATTGAATGGATGTTTCTCTTCCGGCTTTGTATTCGGCAACCACTTGGCTGTTTTCCGAAATTACTTCTTCGGCTATTTTTTTGAGTGCGCTCTCATCGCTTTGTTGCAACAATCCTTTTTCTTTGGCCAATTCTTCAGGGTCTTGGTCTTTTTCAAAAAGGATAGCTAATAAATCCTTAGCACCGCGCGAGGAAATCTTGTTTTCAGAAATCATTTTGATGAGCGAAGCAAAGTTTTTGGCGGACACGGCAAAAATTTTACCTGCCTGCGCAGGCAGGCCGAAATTTTTGACCAACCCCGCCAAATCCGAACTAATATAATTTGAAGCCAGCTGAACCAATTCTTTTTTATCGTGAAGTTCTTTGTCTGTCGCGTCAAAAAAGCGTCCGAACAAATCATCTGAAACATACATCTCCGCATCTTCCGTTTTTATTCCCAGTTTTAAAAGCCGCTCCCGTTTTTGATTGGGTAACTCCGGCATTTCTTTTTGCAAATTTTCTTTGGAAAATTCCGGAATTTCGGAAATATAGAGTTTTGGCAAATCCGGGTCCGGAAAATATCTGTAATCATGGGAATCTTCTTTGAGGCGCTGGCTGAAAGTAACTTGTTTTATTTCATCCCAGCCACGCGTTTCTTGCACCACTTTCCCCCCCTTCTCTAAAACCTCTTCCTGCCTTTTTATTTCATAGCAAATGGCTCCAGCCACAGATTTGAATGAGTTTAAATTTTTTACTTCAACTTTCGTTCCCATTTTTTTCTTTCCGCGACCTTCCGCAACTTTAGCAATTGATATGTTGGCCTCTACTCTCATTTGACCTTTTTCCATATTCGCCTCTCCGGCGCCAATGTAACGTAAAAGTAATTGTAATTCTTTGGCAAACTTCACAGCCGTTTCAGAATCATGTATTACGGGCTCCGTTACCAACTCCATCAAAGGCACTCCGGCGCGATTGTAATCAATTAAACACTCTTCGCCTTCGCCTGCCTGCGCCGAGCTCTGCGTGGCAGACAGGTGCTGTGAGCGTGCTGTATCTTCCTCCAAATGCACCCTGGTTATCTCAACACCTGATAACTCTCCACCTGAAACCAGTGGATATTTATATTGGCTAATCTGATAGCCCTTTGGAATGTCAGGATAAAAATAATTCTTGCGGTCAAATTCGGTGAAGTCCGCCAATTTTCCACCAAGTGCTACCCCCATTTTCAAAACATGTTTAACCGCTTCTTTGTTAATAACCGGCAAAGTCCCCGGGTGCGCCATACAAATTGGGCAAATATTAACATTCGGCCTTTTCTCATCCGGGTCATTCCGGCTATTACAGAACATCTTGGTCTCTGTCTTCAGCTCAGCGTGAATCTCAAGACCAATGGTAGGAATATATTTTGACATATCTTTTATAGAAATACATTTTACCACAAGTGATTTCCTTTTTACATTAATCCCTTATTTATATCTATAGATATAAATAGGAGATTAATTATAATGTTTACAATTTGAAATGTTTAGAAATTCTCACACTTCCTTCGAAATCCTTTAGTAATAAATACTTGACATTTTCTCTCACTCTAAAATAGTCTCTTATAAAGTCTATTTCTTTTTTGCAATCGTAGGGATAAATGAATATTGATTTTTGATACGCAAAAAATCCGAGTTCCTTTAATTTTCTGCTTACCGCAAGACGCATCCCCCGCTTGGTCTCGGGAATATCAAAAGTCACCATTCGCCAGATACCATCCCATTTTTTCTTTCGAGGCAATCGAAGTTCTTGGAGATTATATCGCTGTGCTTGTTTATTTGCCTTTGCGGTGAGACCGATCCGATACCCCTTTTCATTTTTATCAAAGATGAGCATTCCATTGCGTCGTAAACCATACAATCTTTTTAGCAATGACACTCTTTCCTCTTTAGAAGTCGGCATAAAAAGCGCCAGTGCCATTGGCAAACCCGGCAAAACAAGGCATGTTCCCAGTGCTCCCATCGCAAAAAGTGTTAAGAATATTTTTTTGGTAATATCTCCCCTTTCCTTTTTTATCATATATTAAGTTTTTAAAGTTGTCTCTTATTTATAGCTATAGCTTACCATAAGGGACAAATTTATTATACTTTCTTTAATGCGGTAAAAGAAGAAAAAGTACAGTGGTCAGCCACGCAGGTTGCGAATTTCTAATTATCCCAGAAAAAGGTATCCCAAAAACAAAGGACGCCACATCCTCCCCTCCTTGGAAAGGGATTCTTCGTGAAATAGACCTATAAAGCAAGGTCATGACTTATCTTTAAATAAAGTGCCTAATATTATATACAACTAGATAAATTCTATTTTTGTGTTGTTTTAACTTTTAAGTAGTTTAACGATATCTTCGGAGAGTTTTTTGATTGAATTATCGTCAAGGATAGTTACCGCGAAAATTGTCTCCGACAATTTTCGCGCTTCTTTTTCTTTTTTCTTTAATTCTTCCGGGGAAATCATATCCGTTTTGGTAAGAATTATAACTTCTTTCTTTTCTATCAATTCTGGCGAGTATTTTTTTAGCTCCTCACGCACTGTCTTATATATTTTTACAATGTCTTCATTCTCAAGCGAAATACAATGAAGCAAAACTTTTGTTCGTTTGATATGTCTTAAAAATTTATGTCCCAAACCCTTTCCCTCCGACGCCCCTTCAATTAAACCCGGAATATCCGCCAAAATAAACCCGTACATTTCTCCTAAATTCGGCTCTAGTGTTGTAAATTGATAACTGCCTATCTTTGCATGGGCGCGCGTCAGAGCGTTTAAGAGCGATGATTTGCCGGCGTTTGGCAAACCAATAAGACCGGCGTCCGCGATTAGCTGAAGTTCAATCAAAAATTCTGCCTCTTCGCCTTTCTCGCCATCAGTGCTTTTTTTCGGTGAACGATTTATGGAAGATTTGAAATGCGCGTTGCCCAAGCCACCGCGCCCGCCGTGAAGCAAAATTTCTTCTTTACCCTCCGTGAGTAATTCCACGGTTCGCCCGGTCTCTAAGTTTTTGACAATTGAACCAAGAGGAAGTTCCACTATCAAGTTTTTTCCATACGCTCCCTGCTTGAGATTTTTCTCGCCCTCCAACCCATTATCCGCTTTTATTTCCTTAAGATGACGATATTTGGCCAAAATTCCAATATCACGCACTCCTAGAGTTATAACGTCCCCGCCCTTGCCGCCGTTTCCACCGGATGGCCCTCCCCAAGGTTTTCCTTTTTCGCGCAACCACCTAACCACACCAGCGCCTCCAGTGCCCGCTTTTAAATATATTTTTATTTCATCGACAAAAGCCATTGAACGAATATTTACGAATAATACAAACGGTTACAAATGTAAGCAAATGCCGCTAATTTTATTCGCAACATTAGTGACCATTCGTAGATTCGTACACACTCTGTGTTCTATCAGTTTTTGCGCCTCTTGTAAAAATGGCGCGCTATGAGAAAGGAGAGAGCCGCAACGCCGCCGGCGGCAAATAAAGATAAATATTCTTTGGAAAGAGCGGCTTCCCCGCCGTAACTCCAAACGAAAGAAAACGGTGTCACACCTATTAAAGTCGCCAATGTGTAGCGAAAAAGAGAAATGTTTGTAAAAAGACCGACCGCGTAACTTAAAATATCAACCGGAATAAGCATGCGCAAAAAAATCAAACTTAAAAAACTCAAGTCATGCGGCACCTGGCTACTGTAATTTTCGGCGTCGCGAAACATCTGCCAATTGCGTAAAGCGCCTTTGCCAAGATGACGCGCTATTAAAAAAGCAATGACTGCGCCAATTGTCCAAGAAATAATCAAAACAAAAGCGGTTATTTCCCAACCAAAGGTAACGGAGGCGAACGGCACTAAAGATAAAGTATTGAGAGGGGCAACAACCGTAGCCAGAATCAGCAGAGAACTTAAAATTATCAAACCGGGAATATAGCCGACTCCTTGTATAATCACTTTGGTTTCTTCAATCCAAGAATCCGGGAAAAAAAGCGGGGCCACAATAAGAAGCAAAACAAACCCCAAAAAAACGTAGTGGCGCGAAATCCACTCTGTGATACTCATATCTTTAGTTTATCAGCTATCGGCAAAAACCTAATCAAGAAATCTGTCTAAAAGCCATTTGACGACAGAAACAACAAGCGCGCCCAAGAAGGCGGCGACAAATCCGGAGACCTCAAATCCCTTGACGAAGAAAGAAACAAGCCAAAAAAGAAACGCATTGATGACGAAAGTGAAAAGTCCGAGCGTTAAGAGATTAACCGGCAAGGTCAAAAGCAAAAGAATCGGCTTTATAAAAACATTTAAAACGCCAAGAATGAGAGAAACCACCACCGCGGTTGCAAAACTGGAAACGCTTATGCCGGGAATCAAGCTGTATTGCGTTACCCCCAGAAGCACCAGGGCGATCAAAACCATTTTTACAATTATTTTCATCTGTTCAGTTTGTTATCTTGTAAACAATCGCTTGCGTACCGGAAATTATCAGCGCCGCGAGAAAGGCGGAAAGCCATCCGTCAACAAAAAATTGCTCATGATCCATAAATTGGCTGATAAAAATTAAAATAACGGTATTTAAGATAACTGTGAAAACCCACAGTATAAGCAAACGCACCGGCACTCTCAAGGTAACCAAAATCGTGCGCGCGGCAATGGAGAGAAGTCCCATTAAACTGGCCACCACAAAAGCGCTGTAAATTCCCCCGACCGACATGCCCGGAATAACATTCCGCAATGCCAAAAAGTAAATAATCGCGGTAGTAAATATGAGATGAATCAATACTTTCTTCGGTTCCATCCTGTAGTGAAAAATGGCATCGCTTCCTAGCAGAAGCAGAGTTGCCAATTTTATATTAGCTTATTATCAGTCGACCTTTTCATTTTATATTTTATATTTTCGTATGCTTCTAATGCCATTTTCTACTACAGGATTCATTCTCCAGTATTATACCCCGCGCAACGATTTTAATCCCCTACCGTATTCCACAAGCTCCTCCAAAAGTGAGTCCATCTGTTTTTGATATTCATCATCAGGCGAACCGTTATTCTCAAATTTTTTATCGGCGAATGATGTGTGCAAGACCTTCGGCAGGACGATTAAACCCAAATTTTGTAAAATCGGCTTAATATTTTCCGCCATTCTGGCTCCTCCCCACGGACCGTCGGAAACCGTCACCAAAAGCACCGGTTTTTTTGAATATTCTTCATAGGCCGAGTCCAATAAAATCTTAAACTCGCCGGGATACCCATGATTGTATTCGGGAATGACAAAAACAAAAGCGTCACTTTCTGAAACTGTTTTCCTCCACTCTACGGCCAAATCGCTTTCTTCCTCCGGCGGAGTAGTCCTTGTCAAAAGGAAGTCGGAAACGTCGGCAGTTTTTATGTCAGTGTTCAAGGTAGCGCCAGCTCTCTCTTTAACAAAAGAAAAGACCTGTTCCGATACTCTGCCTTTTCGGGCGGAACCCAAAACAATCGTTAAACGGCAGTTGTTTTTCATATTTGTTTCTCTTCAAGACCTTCTTTGGTTTCTGTTTTTTTATTGCTTTCAAAGATTAAAGCGCACAGCAATGCTACGGAAGACAGAGCTGAAATAAGGCAATAAACGCAAAACGCTTGAATGATAAATCCTTGAAGAAAGACGAAATATAGAGAAAACACAAACCCGACGAATCCGCCCAAAAGCGCCAAACGCATCAAGAAAACATTATTGTGGTGGAATAATAAAAATGTAATCAAAAACATCACTGCGTAAAAAACCACGCCGAAAGTCGGCAAGGGCATTCCGAAGACATTTGAATAGGGGCTATTGGCGACAGTGTTGCATCCGTCAAAAAGAAAACAATTAAAGGGGTCGGCGTTTATGTATTTGTAGAAAAGAAAAAGCGAATCAAAAAGCCCGACAAAAGAAAAAGTTATCGCTAAAATCAGGGTCTTTGACATAATGCGGTTATTTCTTGCCGACTTCATCAAGCCGAGCGCGTATATCCTTAAGTTCTTTGCGTATCTCGTTTAAAATAATTTCTTCACGAGAGACATCTCCTTGAAGACGTTTCAGCATACCGGCTTCATGGTTTATTTCATCTTCCGTCTTTTCTATTATTTTCTTTTCTCGGCGTAACCCGGATATCAAAATAGCATCACCCACAAAAAATGAGGAGAATAGTCCGGTAATCAAAAGAATCAGCGCTCCTATAATGAGCGACAAGAGAGCTCCTTCAAAATTATTTAGGGAATAGTTTTTTTCGAATTCATCGCTTAAATGCCAAATGCCGCGCCAAAAAAGAATAATGGCTGAACCGCCTATCACGGCGTATAAAATCGGATATCGAGAAAGCTTTTCGCGCACCCTGTCTTCAAGTTTATCGAAAAATTTAAGCAAATATTTCATAGAGATATAATAACATGTCTAAGACGCCCGTTTCAGTTGACAGGCGGCGTTTTTATGCGCTTTTTGATATGACGCCTCAAAAAATAAAACACTGCGGCCAAGACCATCACTATGGTCACTATGGTCAAAAAATCTTCAATCGATTGAAATTGAAGGGCAACATCTTTATGCAAAGCGCCCAGTTGCCAGCCCAAAAATCCCATTAAAGTGGCTCTAACCAAAATTCCCAAAAATGAAATCGAAAAAAATCTGACGGGCGAATAGCGTATCAATCCGCCAAAAATATTCACAAGAGCAATGGGGAAAAACGGTATAGCCCGGGCCCCGAAAATGAATATTTCATCGGAGACACTTTTGGACATCTTTTTTTTCATCTCGTTTATGTCGGCGAAGGAAACTCCAAAATACTTGCCGAAATGGTTCAGGGCCGGTTCGCCTAAAAAGTAAAAAATGAAAAAAACAACGGCCGAGCCCAATGAAAGTCCCAGGGAAACCGGTATAACGACCTGCAAAAATAGTTTTAAAAAAGACAACAATGTCACCTCGGACCCGCCAAGCACAAAAAAACCGCCCCCCATCATGACAAAGGTTGAAGGAATGGGCGCCAGAACCTCTTCCAAAAAACCAGCCCAAAAAAGGCCGGCAAAACCCCAAGAGACAATAATTTTTTCAAGATATAACAACAGCCCCTCTATCATAATTTAATCATTGCAGAAAACTGACTTCCTGTATATCTTTTTCCAAAATTGCATTACCTTCCCCATACAAAAACTTGGCCCTAAATTTTCTGTCTTTGAGAAAAAACGGCAACCAAAATTTATCGGCCGGCCACATCTTCATAATGGGTATTTCATCAATAAAAAACCATTCCGGTTTCATTTCTTCGCTTTCTTTGGGCTCTCCCTGGAATTCGCGCACCTTGAAAATGTGAACTTCCCGCAATAATTCTTTCCCCGCGAATTCAAAAGTGATAATCCCAATTTTTTCCATTTCCACAATCTCAACCCCCGCCTCTTCTCTCATTTCCCTTTTCGCGGCCGCTTCAATTTCTTCACCTTCTTCTACCTTTCCGCCAAAACCATTTATGTTTCCCGCTCCGAATCCAGTTTTTTTTAGCGCCATCAAAACCTTGGGATGCTGATGCACTATGGCCAAGGTCAAAAGTTGCTTTGGCCTGTCTGCCATACTTTTTCTATTGCAAAGGAAGCGTCACAACTTCCCCCCGCAACTCTTTGTCAAGCAAAGATTTGAATCCGGCTAAAATCTCCTCGTTGGTGTTTCCGGTTGGGATATTGATTTTGTTTCCGTTTATAAAAAAACTGGGTGTTGAATTGACTCCAAGATTAAGTCCGCTCTTATAATCGTTATCAATTTTTCCTTTTATATCAGGGCTATTGTAGTCCGTTTCAAATCGCGCCAAATCAAGCGCCAAATCTCCCGCGTATCCCCTGAATATATCAAATGGTTTTTGGTTATTTGCCCAAGTATCTTGGTTTTGGAAAAGTATTCTATACATTTCAAAAAATTTTCCCTGTCGTCCGGCGGCTTCTGAGGCGCGGGCGGGTGGGCGCGCGGGGCCGGGTTGTGGCCAAGGGAAAATGGTGTAGACAAAAGTTTGGGGGGCACCAAA
>CAYHJR010000015.1:0-14021 GCA_964357075.1 uncultured Candidatus Saccharibacteria bacterium | reverse complement strand
CGGGACTTTCGGCGCAACACTTGGAAATGGTGCGTCGCGCAATCAAAAAACCCTACGGCATTATCTTGATTTCCGGTCCAACGGGGAGCGGTAAATCGACCACTCTTTATTCAATGTTGAATGAAATCGACAGAGAAACAAAAAATGTCTTGTCTTTGGAAGACCCGGTGGAGTTTAACATTGAAGGAATGAGTCAATCGCAAGTACGCCCCGAAATTAATTACACTTTCGCGACCGGTCTTCGTACCACTTTGCGCCAAGACCCGGACATTATTATGGTCGGTGAGATTCGCGACAAGGAGACGGCCGCGCTCGCGGTGCAGGCGGCTTTGACCGGTCACTTGGTGCTTTCAACCATTCACACCAACAACGCGGTTGGAGTTATTCCGCGCCTTATTGATATGGGAGTGGACCCCTATTTGATTGCCCCGACTTTGATTTTGGCTATGGCGCAGAGATTGGTGCGCACACTTTGCCCGAATAGCGGTAAACTTTTGCCAATTGAAGGGTCAATAAAACAATTTGTTGAGGAAAAATTTGCAACCCTTCCGGACAAATTTCGCGGCGACCTTGTCCCCAAAGGAAATCTGTACGGTATTCTTCCAAGCCCCGAGTGTCCGAACGGCACTCGGGGCCGTATGGCGGTTTTTGAGATGTTTGAGATGGATAGGGAATTGGAACAGGCAATTTTAAGAAAAGCCAATGAGCCGGATATACGCGATATTGTCCGCAAAAAGGGGATGATTACTCTCCAGGAAGACGCCATCATTAAATGTTCCAAGGGACTTATTCCCTTTGAGGAAGTAAACACCTTATCGTAGATTTGTATTTAGTAAACCCCGTTAGAGAACTCACGCGGGGCATTAAACTCCGCGTTCGTTATGAGAGAAATGCACCCCGCGGCAAGCCGACGGGGCATTCTCTAATGGGATAAATTGTATTTTGCAAGTCATGCCAGAAACCCTATTTGCAAACATTTTCTGGTTGTTCATATAATTTATTTTCCCTATATACCAAATACTGTATACTATATACAAACAACTATATGGCCGTTATAAAGAAAAAAATTCTTTTGGTTGACGATGACAAGTTTCTGGTTGATATGTACACGGTTAAATTCCGCGAGGCCGATTTTGATATTACCCCGGCTTTTTCGGGGGAGGAGGCGCTTGAGAAAATAAAATCGGGGTATAATCCCGATATGATAATACTGGACGTGATTATGCCGGGGTTATCCGGACTTGAAGTTTTGGAAGAAATCAGAAAAAATAAGCTGGCCCCAAATGCCATGGTGATTTTTCTTTCCAATCAGGGGCAAAAAACCGATATTGAAGCGGCTAAGAAGCTTGGCGTAGACGGCTATATTGTCAAAGCCAATACCATTCCGTCTGAAGTTCTGGACCAGGTCGTGGATATTTTGAAAAATAAAAGATAACCCCGTTAAATATTGAAGATTATACAATGATAAAATTTGCATCAAAAATATACGCCAATGTTCGTCACCAGAGTTTGTCGGTTATTAATTATCTAACGGGGTAAATTATGGTTACTTTTGATGTAGACACCGAACTCGGTTCCGGCAGGAGAGACCTAAAAATGGATTATGCCAAAGAACTTGATGATTTGGTTTCAATTATAGCCAACGAAAACGCCTCCGACCTCCACCTCTCCGAAGGGCGGCATCCCACAATTAGGGTAGACGGCTTTCTGGTTCCTTTGGTTAAAAAATATATTTTAAGCCGAGACAATACTTTGGGGCTTTTTAGCGAAATGGTCAGTAAAGAAGCTAAGGTCAAATTTTTGGAAACTAAGGAATTTGATTTTGCCTATCAGCACGGAAGTAAAGCGCGCTTTCGCGGCAACGCTTTTATTCAGCAGAGTAGCGTCTCTTTGGCGTTGCGCTTGATTCCCCAAAAAATCAGGACGATCGCGGAACTTAATCTACCCCCCGTACTTGAAACTTTCGCCAGAAAACCCCAAGGATTTTTCCTGGTGGTGGGGCCCGTCGGGCAAGGCAAGACCACGACACTAGCGTCACTTATTGAGCTGATTAACAATGAGCGCGCGGAACACATCATTACCATTGAAGACCCGATTGAATACGTCTATGACCCGAAAAAGTGCATTATTGACCAAAGAGAAGTTAGAATTGATACGGCTGATTTTGCCACCGCTCTTTATTCCATGTTTCGGCAAGACGTCGACGTGGCGATGATTGGCGAAATGCGCGGGGCGGAAACTATCGGCACGGCGGTCACGGCTGCCGAAACCGGACATTTGATTTTTTCCACCTTGCACACCAATAACGCGGCGCAGACGATTGACCGCATCATTGACTCGTTTCCGGCGGAACAGCAAGACCAAATTCGTTTGCAACTTTCTTCAAGTTTGACGGGTATTTTTTCCCAACGCCTAATCCCGAGGATTTCCGGCGGTCTTATTCCGGCTTACGAACTTTTAATCAACAACAATGCCGTGGCCAATTTAATACGCGAACGCCGTAGTCATGAAATAAATACTGTGATTGAAACGGGAATGGACCAGGGAATGATAGACTTGAATCGCTCGCTGTCGGATTTGGTGCGTCGCGGTGAAATCACGGCCGAAAATGCCTATATGCATTCCTTAAACCCGCGCACTTTGGATAAATTATTATAAATACAAATCAACAAATGACCACGAATACAACAAATATTACAAATTATTCGGCGTCGCAGACGGCATTATTCGTAACTATTTGTAGATTCGTATCATTCGGCTACCGCAGGGGCAAGTATTCGTAACCATTCGTATTATGTTATTTGCGTACAAAGCAATTGATAATAATGGCAGGGAAACAGAAGGGTCAATTGACGCCTTGAATGTCGATGTCGCCATTTCTTCGCTTCAGCGCCGCGGATTGGTTGTTTCAACCATTAACGAGGCGGACAGAAAATCGTTTTTCGACAGAGATTTCGCTTTATTTGAAAGCGTTTCCAACAAGGACGTGGTTATTCTTTCGCGCCAAATAGCGACACTTTTTGAGGCGCAGGTCTCCGCCCTGCGCACTTTCCGAATGCTTTCAGCCGAAACTCCCAATCGCGCTTTGGCCAAGAAACTGGTTCAGGTAACGGATGATTTGCAGGGCGGCAGTCCGATTTCCAAAGCGCTTGGGAAACACCCGGACGTTTTCACTCCTTTTTACACCAATATGGTGCGCTCGGGAGAAGAATCGGGCAAACTGAACGCGGTCTTTCTTTATTTGGCCGACTATTTGGATAGAAACTACGAACTAACTTCCAAGGCCAAGAACGCTTTGATTTATCCGGCCTTTGTTATTTTTACTTTTGTCGCGGTTATGGTTTTGATGCTGACTTTGGTTATTCCCAAAATCAGCCAAATTTTGGTTGAATCCGGCCAGGAAATTCCTCTTTACACCAAAGTGGTTATCGGCATTAGTACCTTTCTGACCGATTATGGAATATTCTTTTTGGCGCTTATTATTTTAGCCGGGTTTGTTCTTTATCGTTTTTCTCACACTACCAAAGGTGCCCAGTCGCTTTCCTTTTTTAAATTAACTTTTCCCTACATCGGGGATTTGTTCCGCAAATTATATCTGGCGCGCATCACGGACAATTTATCCACTATGCTTTCAAGTGGAATCCCCATAGTGCGCGCTATGGAAATCACCTCCGAGGTGGTGGATAACAAAATTTATGGCGACCTTCTGAAGGGAGCGGCGGAAAAAGTCCGTGCCGGCTCGGCTCTTTCGGATGCCTTACCGCGAAGTCAAGAAGTTCCGGGGGTGGTGGTGCAAATGATAAAGGTGGGAGAGGAGTCTGGGGAGCTTGACTCAATTTTGAAAACTTTGGCCAAGTTTTACGACCGAGAAGTGGCCAACGCCGTTGACACCCTGGTTGATTTGATTGAGCCCATAATGATTGTGCTTTTAGGTCTTGGCGTGGGCACGCTTTTGGCCTCCGTTTTGATACCTATTTACAATATTACGAATAATATACAGTAATAAGCTGTCAGCTGTCAGCTTTTAGCTTTTTCGGAATTTGTCCTGAAAACTGGTAGCTGGAAGCCGAAAGCTGTTTTGGTTATCCACAAAGCATTTCTTGAAATCTATCCTTGGGTATATAATTGGTCTACACGTCGTATACGAAGGCACCCCGCAAAGGGGTTGCGGGGTCGATTTAAAAAGTCTAAATAAGATGTGTGTTGAATAGAAATTATTAAAATTACTAAATTATGATAAAAACAAACAAAATAAATCAGGGTTTTACACTTATTGAACTTCTGGTGGTTATCGCCATCATTGGTATTCTCTCTTCAGTCGTCTTGGCTTCCCTCAACACCGCTCGTAACAAAGGCGCTGATGCCGCGACGAAAAGTCAGTTGGCTAGTATGCGCGCCGCCGCTGAGATTTTCTACGATACTGGTGTAACATACAATGGTCTTTGCGCTTCAGCGAACTTTGCTGGTATGCGTGCCGCCGCTAAGTCTTCCTCGGGTGCGACGACAGATGTATTTTCTTCAGCTAACCCTCCTGCTGCAGTAGGCATATTTACGCAGGTAACTTGTCACGATACTAATACTGCCGCCGTTTCAGCTTGGGTCGTTGATGCACCAATGAAATCCGGCGGTATGTGGTGTGTGGATAGCACAGGGGCTTCAAAAGCAGAACCTACGTTTATGGCAGTTGACGCAATTGCTTGTTCATAGAGGTTTTGCAGTTTTTAAGTGTTTCGCAAAAGAAAAAGCCGGTTTATTCTGGCTTTTTCTTTTTGTTTTTCAGCATTAATTGTTAGAATAAAATGATGCGCGGAAACAAAGAATTTACCCAGCACCTATTTTTTTATCAGAAAGTTCCTAAAAAAATAGGTGCTGGGTTTACGCTTGTCGAACTCTTGGTCGTTATCGCGATTATTGGTATTTTTTCAATAATCGTTTTAGCTTCTTTAAATTCGGCCCGTTTTCGGGGAGCGGACACCGCTATCCAAGATGAAATAGTTCAGATTCGCTCTCAAGCGGAAATTTTTCATAGCAATAATTTAAGCTATGGCGTGGTGGCTAATGATGCTGGTAATCCAATGCTGTGTGACAATGGTGCGGGAGGTTTAGGAACTGCCGTTGGAGTGGCAGGTTCTCTTTTCGCCGACCCTATTATTACCCGACAAATTAGAGAAATTAAAAACAATAGCGGGGAACCTTGGGTTAATGTTATGTGCGTTTCTAATGGAGTTGGGGCTAACGCCGAATCATGGGCTCTTTCCGTTCCGTTTAAAAGCGATTCAACTAAACATTTGTGCATTGACAGTTCCGGCTCGCCAAGACAAATTTCTGCCAAGCTTGGTGCTGGCCAAACTTCTTGCCAGTAAAATTAACTATTATGGAAAAATCTAATACAGGATTTACTTTGATTGAACTTCTGGTGGTTATCGCAATTATTGGCGTTCTTTCAGGCGTGGTTTTGTCAGCTTTAAACAGCGCTCGGGCGCGGGCTGGAGATGTTTCCATTCAGTCAACCTTGGCTCAAATACGAGTCCAATCGGAACTCTTCTATGATGGTCCTTATAACTATGGCGCGGTGGTGAACGATGGAAGTGGAAATCCGGTGCGATGCGATACAGCGATTGCCGTTCCCGGCTCATTATTTGCCGACCCGGTGGTGTCGCGTCAAATTACTGATGCCCAAAAAAACAGCAATCAACCCTGGACCGAAGTAATGTGCATTTCCATTGGTTCCGGTATGGCTAACGGTTGGGCGCTTTCCGTTCCGTTTAGAAGCGACTCCGCTAAACATTGGTGCGTGGATGATGTCGGCTCTACTCGGCAAATCGGCGCCAAACTTTCCGCCGGCCAAACCTCCTGCCCATAGAAAAATCCCCAAGGTTTAACCTTGGTAAAGAGTTAGAATAATCCCCAAGGTTTAACCTTGGGGATTGTATAGATGGCGACCAATTTTAATATGCTAAAATAGTTAGGTGGCTAGGAATATTGAGATTTCAATCGGGGAATATTATCACGTTTATAATCGTGGTACTGACAAAAGAAATATTTTTTTGAGTGAAAAAGATTACGAGCGTTTTCTTATCCTTCTGCATCTTGGTAATAGTCAAAACGCCGTTCAAGTACGCGAACTTTCCCAAGGTTTAACCTTGGGAAAGTTGTTCGATTTGCCTGTTGAGAAAAGAATTGTTGATATTGGCGCGTATTGTCTAATGCCAAATCACTTTCATCTACTATTGCGAGAAAAACAAGAAAGAGGCATCAGTCTTTTTTTACAGAAGATTTCAACTGCATATACTATGTTTTTTAATAAAAAATATGAACGCACAGGGGCTTTATTTTCTGGAACATTTAAAGCAGAACATGCCGATTATGACCAATATTTGAAATATTTATTTTCTTATATTCATCTTAATCCCGTAAAGTTGATTGATCCGAAATGGAGAGATAGTGGTATTACTGATAAGAAAACCGCTATTGAATATCTTCAAAAATATCGATACTCAAGTTTTATTGATTACTCATATCCAAAACAAAGAAAGGAAAGTGTGATTTTGAATAAGGATGCATTTCCAGAGTATTTTTTGAACGTGGATGATTTTTTCGTCACTATAAATGATTGGTTATCTTTCCCAAGGTTAAACCTTGGGGTAAAGCCCCAAGGTTTAACCTTGGGGAAGGCGTTATGATGGGGATGTTTTTTTGGCAATTTATTTTGGGATTGTTTGTCGGGAGTTTTCTTAATGTGGTGATTTTGCGTTTTGGGACTGGGTTACCAATTACCTCGGGGCGTTCAAAATGTTTTTCTTGCAACACGACTTTAAAATGGTTTGAGCTCGTACCTATTTTTAGCTATCTCTTCTTAGGGGGCAAATGCCGCACTTGTTTCAGCAAGATTTCAATTCAGTATTTTTTGGTGGAACTTACGACTGGGTTATTGTTTGCCGGAGTAATGTATCTCTACACCGTCGGTAAAATAGTCGACCCGTTATTATTTTTTCTTTATATAGCAATCGGCTGTATTTTTATCGTCATTACCGTCTACGACCTACATCACAAGATAATTCCCGATACTTTTGTCTTTCTTTTCGTAATCTGCGCTATGTTTGTCGGCCTATTCAATTTTTTTGAGATTGAATATTTGAATAATACGGTTAAAATAATTAATTTATTGGCCGGTTTTATTTTTTTCATACCCTTTTATGGATTATGGAAATATTCCGAAGGGCGCTGGATTGGCCTTGGCGATGGTAAATTGGCAATTGGTGTTGGTTTTCTCCTGGGGCTTCCGGAGGGGCTTTCGGCCATTGTTCTTTCGTTTTGGTTGGGGTCCATTTGGGCCCTATTTTTTATTTTGTATCAGAAGGTTGTGCAACATTTTTCCTTGTCCCCTGGGGGTGAAAACCTTACAATGAAAAGCGAGGTGCCGTTTGCGCCGTTTATGCTTCTAGCCACTGTTATCGTTTTAGTTTTCCCGATCGACCTTTTTTCGCTTCATGTTTTATTCGGCCTCTAGCAAAAAATAATGCCTAAAAAAATAGAAAAATTTACGCAGGGGTTCGTCCGTCGATTCCTCTTGGGCGGGTCAGATGGATTTACTTTGGCCGAACTGGTGGTGACTGTCGGCATAATGACCGTTGTTTCTTCGCTAATTCTATATGAAAACAGTAAATTTAATTCAAGTATTTTACTAACAAATTTAGCTTACGAAGCGGCTCTTGTGACAAGACAGGCTCAAGTTTTTGGTTTAAGTTCACGTGTGGCCCCCTCTGGGGGCGCGACTAATATCGGCTATGGAGTTTATTTCGATGTCAGTTCTCCGGCGCCGCAAACACAATTTATTTTCTTTGCCGACACCAACAACGCACCCGGATACAAAGACAGCTTTCAACCGGAAGAAATCGTTAATATCATAGGTATAACAAATCGCAATTATGTATCCGATATTTGTCGTTATATAAGCACAGATCCTCCGCTCACCCGATTTAAATGCGCCATAGCCAATGCCGATGACACTTTAGAAAAGGTGAGTATAGCTTTCTTGCGACCGGAGCCGGAGCCGACGTTTAAATACGAATCAAGTGTCCCATCTTATAATACCCTCGTTGCCGATTACCTGGTGATATTTTTTAGAACTTTCGGCAATGCTATAGATAAGCGCTGTCTTGTTGTTACGAATGCCGGTCAAATATCGGTTAAATCTCAGGACGCGTGTATACCTTAAAATAATATGAATGAAAAAAAAGACATAAGAGGTTTCACCCGCCAAAATTTTCAGCAGAAAATTTCAGGCGGGTTCACTTTGGTAGAATTGATAGTAGCGGTTGGTCTTTTTACCACCGTGATGTTTATAGCCACAGGAGCGCTTCTCTCTATTGTCGCCTTGAATAAGAAAGCCCAAGCCCAGCAATCAGCCATAAACAATCTAAATTTCGCATTAGAAAATATGGCCAGAAGCATTAGAACGGGAAGTGATTATCGCTGTAATAGCATTGTGGATATTTGGGGTGGTCCACCGTGGCAGGACACAACCAAGAAGGATTGCGATATTAGCAGTGGTGGTGGTTCTCAAATAATATTTGAGTCCGAGGGAGGTACTAGCAGTAATGATGATAATTGGAGTTATTATTTATTGGGTGCAGGCATTATTGCCAAAAAAGGGGATTCTGCCAGTGCAATTACAGCCCCAGAAATTGTCATAGAAGATTTAAAATTCTTCGTGACGGGCGCAGAGAACTCTCTTGGAGATCAGCCAATGGTACTTATGGTGGTCAAAGGATACGCCTTCGTGGGGGATGTAGGGACAGCAAATCCCCGCCGAGTGGATTTTAATTTGCAAACCAGCGCCTCGCAGAGAAAACTTGATGTTTAATATGACTTACAACCTACAACCTACAACCTACAAACAAAAAGAATTTGCCCAGCGCTTAATTCATAGGAATAAATTAAGCGCTGGATTTACTTTGGTTGAAGCGCTTGTGGCGATTTCTATATTATTGATCGCCGTGGTTGAACCTCTGTCTTTAACGGCTAATAGCGTTTCCAATGCCAACTTTGCTAAAGACCAAATAACCGCCTTTTACTTGGCGCAAGAGGGAATAGAATTTATCAGAAATAAAAGAGATTCAAATTATTTGAATGACGCAAACGGCAATTGGCTTTCCGGACTTGACACTTGCAAGCATGACCCCGGTCCTAACGGTTTGATTGAACTTACTGGCGGGAGTGACGATATTTATCATATATGCACATTTGACGTAACCAATAGTCACGCTGATCCGACCACTTTTATAGAATGTTTTGACGACCCGCTTGACGCGGACTTTATAATTTCTGAAGATTGTCGGCCATTTCAGCTTATAGAGAACGGTAATCTAAAGAGATATGGATTTGATGCCACTTCGCCCCTAATAACTTCTTTTGTCCGAGCGGTTACGATTTACGAAATTATTCCAAATAGAGAAGCGGTGATTTTTCTGACTGTTTTTTGGAAAACAGGCACTTCGGTGAGAAGTTTTCAAATAAGAGAACGAATATTTAATTGGGTTGGGTTTCAGGGTTAATATGGAAAAAAAATATAAAATTAAAAATGAGGGGTTTGCTCTGCTAGTGGCTGTTTTGGTATCGGCCCTTTTCTTGGCAATCGGCGCCACCATTTATCGCATCGCTTTAATTGAAATTATTCTTTCATCAACCGGTAAAGACAGCCAGTTTGCATTTTACGCGGCGGATACCGGTGCCGAATGCGCCTTGTTTTGGGACCAAAAATTCACCGATGCTTTGGCAGGGGGAGCAACGGATGGCAGTGGCAGCGCTTTTAGTGTTTATAATTCGGTGTCAGGTGATGAAAATGGAACAAACAGAAATTCCATAATTAATGGGACATTACCTAATGATATTGAATGTGCCGGCGGTCCCATCTCTCCGCCTGTTAGTTTTTGCGCGGGCGATGAAACCGGTTGCTCTGGTGGTTTTCCCTCCCAGACACGTTTTGAAATTAATAATAATAATATTTGCGCCACAGTTATTGTAAGCAAACAATTAGCGGGGGTTGGTAATCCGCCGACATATCCGCCGGCCTATGGATTGCCTCCCGTAAGGACAGAAATTGTTTCCCGTGGCTATAATACCTGTGATGTAACAAACAATAGGCGCGTGGAGCGGGCCATCAAAATAGTGGTTCAGTAACTTTCACATCATTTTTTTTAAGGTAAGATAACGAAATGATAAGGCAAAAAACGCCAGAAAAAGTGGTGAAACGATTAGGGAAACTTCGGGAGGCGATTAACCGCTACCGCCATGAATATCATGTTTTGGACAACCTCTCTATTTCGGAGGGAGCACTGGACTCTCTTAAAGATGAACTCAAGAAATTGGAGGATGAATATCCGGAATTAATCACATCGGATTCCCCGACTCAAAGAGTGGCGGGGAACCCGATGGATGAATTAAAAAAAGTGTCTCATGAGGTTCCGCAATGGTCTTTTAATGATGCCTTTTCTTCTGAAGATATGCGCGATTTTGATAATCGGGTAAAAAGGTTTTTGAGATCAGCCGGAGTAATACAAAATCCAACCTATACTACTGAATTAAAAATTGACGGATTAAAAATAGTTTTTACCTATAAGGAAGGTAAATTAGCCGTCGCCGCGACGCGCGGCGACGGCGCAATCGGCGAAGACGTAACGCATAATATACGCACCATTGAATCCGTCCCGTTAAAATTGGAAGAGTCGGCTGACGTTATTGTTGAAGGCGAGGTCTTTATGAGGAAAAGCGTTCTCGCCAAATTAAATGCCGAACGCAAGAAAACGGGCGTTGAGGTTTTTGCAAATCCCAGAAACATCGCCGCGGGTTCCGTGCGCCAGCTTGATGCCAAAATTGCCGCTTCGCGAAAATTGGACGCTTTTATTTATGATTTGGCGAAAGGCAATAGAGTGCCGGAGACGCAATTTGAAGAATTAAAATATCTGCAAAGTTTGGGTTTTAAAGTGAATAAATATTTTCACCACTGCAAAAATATTGAGGAAGTAATTGAATATTGGAAAGAGTGGCAAAAGAAAGCACCCAAAGAAGATTATCAAATTGATGGAGTGGTTGTGAAAGTTAATGAAAGACATCTACAAGAGGCGCTTGGCTATACCGGCAAAGCGCCGCGCTTTGCCGTTGCCTTTAAGTTTCCGGCCGAACAGGTGACAACGATTGTTGAAGACGTCGTTTTTCAGGTGGGACGCACTGGAGTCATTACTCCGGTGGCGCATTTAAAACCAGTTTTGGTTTACGGCTCGGTTGTTTCGCGCGCCACGCTTCACAATGAAGATGAAATTAAACGGCTGGACATAAGAATTGGAGACACCGTAATTTTACAAAAAGCGGGAGATGTTATTCCGGATATTGTGAAAATCTTAACGGAAATGCGGACGGGCAAAGAAAAACCTTTTGTCTGGCCGGCAAAAATTCCGGCTTGCGGGGGAGCTGGCTCAATTGAGCGAATCCCCGGGCAAGCCGCTTGGCGTTGTGTGGACAAAAATTCCTTCGCCCAATTTAAGAGAAAACTTTATCACTTTGCAGGGAAACACGCTTTTGATATTGACGGCTTGGGTCCCAAAATCATTGACCTTCTTTTGGAGCATGAAATGATTGCAAGTTTCGACGATATTTTCACTTTAACTAAGGGCGATTTATTGGCGCTTCCGCGTTTTGCCGAAAAATCGGCTGATAATCTCATAAAGTCAATTAATAAAGGGAAACACGTCGAATTGGCGCGCCTCATAATTTCCCTTTCCATTCCGCATGTCGGTGAAGAAACGGCCTATGATTTGGCGGAAAGATTTGGCACTATTCATAATTTGGAGAGGGCAGAGGCCGAAGATATTATGAAAGTTTACGGGGTGGGAGACATTATGGCGCAGTCCTTGGTGGATTGGTTTTCCGATAAAGATAATAAAGTTCAGCTTGAAAAGCTTTTGAAATTGATTACGGTCAAAAAAATGCAGGTCGCCAAAAAATCCCAAAGTAATTTTTTGGCGAACAAAATTGTTGTTTTAACCGGCTCCCTTTTAAAAATGACGCGCGATGAGGCCAAAAAATTAATTCGGAGGGGGGGCGGAGAAATTTCCGGCTCTGTTTCCAGAAAGACGGATTATGTGGTGGCGGGTGAAAATCCCGGCTCCAAATATACTGAGGCGGAAAAATTAGGCGTGAAAATTTTATCAGAAGAAGAGTTTTTGAAAATTATTGCTTAATTCTAAAATCTGGCGAAGAGCTCCTAACTGCGCTATTATCTAGCAATGATTTCCAAAGATGATGTCAAAAAATTAGCGGCGCTTTCGCGCATTACCCTTTCTCCCGAGGAAGAGGAAAAATTGGCCAAGGACATGGAGGGAATTTTGGGTTATGTGGGACAACTTGGTGAAGTGGGAGTTCATAATGACAAGAAAAAGAAGAAAGATTCCGGACTTCACAATGTTATGCGTGAAGATAATAATTCGCATAAAGCGGGGGAGTTTAGCGCCGATATTTTGAATGAATCGCCGAAAAGAAGAGGGGAGTACCTCGCGGTTAAGAAAATTTTATGAAGAGCGAGAAACTCAATGAACTTTCCATAAAGAAGGCGCTGGAACTTTTGGATAAAAAAGAAGTTTCCTCCGTTGATATTACAAAGGCCTGTCTTGAGGAAATAAAAAACAGAAATGAAAATCTCAACGCTTATTTGGAAGTTTTTGATGATGCACTGGAGAGCGCCAAAGCATCTGATAGCGCGCGAGAGGGAGGCGCGCGCGGGAATCTTCTTGGAATTCCCCTTGCCATTAAAGATAATATTTTAATAAAAGGTAAAAAAGTTTCCGCCGCATCCCGAATTTTGGAAGGATACAGCGCTACCTATGATTCTACCGTTACCAAAAAGTTGAAAAATGCCGGGGCTATATTTTTGGGCCGGACAAACATGGACGAATTCGCCATGGGGGGCTCAACCGAAAACTCGGCCTTTGGCACGACAAAAAATCCTCATGACGAAACGCGTGTGCCGGGGGGGTCCTCCGGCGGCTCCGCCGCCGCCGTCTCCGCCGCTATGGCGCTCGGCGCCCTCGGAACGGCCACGGGCGGCGCGGTTCGGGCGCCGGCCAGTTTTTGCGGAGTTGTAGGGCTAAAGCCGACGTACGGCGCGGTATCTCGTTTTGGAATTATTGCACTCGGTTCATCGTTGGACCAAGTCGGACCTTTTGGCAAGACAGTGGCTGACACGGAAATTATTTTTAATGCAATTAAAGGCAAAGACCCACTTGATAGCACTTCTATAGACCATTCAAAAGATTTTAGAGTGAAAGAAAAAATGACAATCGGTGTGCCCTGGCATTTTTTGCGCGAAGGGTTGGATGAAGCGGTAATCAATAATTTTAATGAATCAATAAAAAAGTTGGAGAATCTGGGTTTTCTTGTGAAAGAAGTGGAATTGCCGATGATAAAATATTCTCTCCCGGTTTATTATGTGATTATGCCGGCGGAGGCCTCAACCAATCTGGCTCGTTATGATGGTGTGCGTTATGGCAAGAGGGAATCTGGCAAGGATCTTTTGGAAGAATATATGAATACGCGCAGTCGTTTTGGCACCGAAGTTCGCCGACGTATTCTTCTTGGTACCTATGTTTTGTCCGCAGGTTATTATGACGCTTATTATGAAAGGGCAATTTCCGTGCAAGAGGAGATAAAAAAAGATTTTGCCAGAGCTTTTGTGGAAGTCGATGCCATTATTACGCCGACTTCTCCGACTCCTGCTTTCAAGATTGGCGAGAAGACTAAAGACCCGGTCTTAATGTACTTGGCGGATATTTTTACCACTCCGGCGAACATTGCCGGTATTCCCGCATTGTCTGTTCCATCTGGTTTCGCAGAAGTAGAAGGCCCGCCTGCACAGGCAGGAAAAAAATTACCCTTAGGATTGCAGTTTATGGGGCCGAACTTTTCCGAATCCGCACTTTTCGCGCTTGGCAAAAAGTTCTTGGGAGAGGACAATTAGAACAGCTTCC
>CAYHJR010000014.1:0-15218 GCA_964357075.1 uncultured Candidatus Saccharibacteria bacterium | reverse complement strand
TATTGATACATTTAATCAAACGGGAGGAAACACCACTATCGCCAATGCGAAAATCGGAAACACGCGCAATGGTATTGTTATTTCAGGTGGAGAACTTTCCGTTCACGGCAGTATTCTTGCTGGAACAAATTACGCACTCAAGAACGACAGTGCGGATACTGTCGATGCCGTAAACAACTGGTGGGGAAATGCAAGTGGGCCGACGCATCCGAATAATCCCGAAGGGGTCGGAAGTCGTATCTTTGGCGCCGTAACATTTTCTCCATGGCTTCTGCGTGACCCAACACTGGCGACTATCACACTCGACAATGCAACAACACCGGACACAGGTTCCGCAAACACTCCGCTTACGTTTAGGGTTGTCTATACAAACTCTTTTAACCAACCACCAACAAGTGTTCGCTTCGTAGTTACAGGAGATGACTTTAACGCACCTTGCCGTACTCTCCCAGATGATGGAGGGGGAATTAGCTCACTTTTTATCCGTACTGCCCATGCCGCGGAAGGGGATGGGTGCGCAATGGAAGTTGACTTATCATCCTCACCAACACTCCGTGACGGTAATTATGCAAATGGGGAACAATACACAGTCACCGAGCAATTTCCTATCGGAAATTACACGTACCACTTTGAAACTGATAACGCGCGTCACCCCGAATCAGATGAATTTGCCCTCGCAGTGAGTGACGGTCCAGCACCATGTACGGTTAATTGTTACTCCAATGTGCTTTTCTTGCCAGGGATTATGGGTTCGCGATTATTTGAAGAAACTGGCAGTTTGTTGAATAACGAAAAAGAGCGTTGGGTTTCAAGTAGCGACTCTGATCATGTGCGACTCGTTCTTGATTCGCAAGGAAAAAGTATTTATCCGTTATACACAAAAGAAGGGTCATCGGGCGTCATTGACGATGTATTCAGCGCGAATATCTATCAATCTTTTATGAACGACCTTGACCGTTGGAAAAACGATGACGGTATTATAGCCGACTACGCGGTCATGCCCTATGACTGGCGGCTTTCCCTTGACGACATACTCTCAAGTGGCAAGAAGACCAGACAAAATATTTCATACCTTGACGCCACTTCATCTCCTTACATTATCCAAGAGCTCGGTCGTCTCGCCATATCTTCCCGCACGGGTAAGGTTACTGTCGTCGCACACTCCAATGGCGGACTTGTTGCCAAAGCATTGATACAGAAGCTTAGAGACGATGGAAACCCTCTTGCCAACAAAATTGATGACATAATTTTTGTTGCGGTGCCGCAGTTGGGGACACCGGATACGGTTGGGGCGCTTCTGCACGGGGTGAAACTTGACCCCCTTGGGTTTGTTATGGACACAAAGCGTGTGCGCAATCTCCTCCACGACATGCCAGTTGGATACAATCTTTTACCCTCGCGCTCTTTTGTAGAATCGTTGACTGAACCATTGATTGAATTCACAGGAAGCGCCGTATCGTCCTCCATACTCGCGCGATACGGCAACAGCATAGATTCCTACGCGGAATTCACCGATTACGTACTTGGGGGAGACGGAAGGTTTGTACCAGACTACAACAATCTTTTGTCTCCAGAGGTTCTCAACTCAACTCTTTTTTCATCGGCGGAAGCCGTTCACGCAACTCTGGATTCTTGGTCACCCTCTGCGTCCACCACGGTATACGAAATTGCGGGATGGGGACTCTATACCCCCGCAGGATTGCGGTATGAAAAGAACAAAGTATGCATTCCTGTGGAACAAACATCCACACCCCCCATATTTGGAGTCCCACAACCCATTCGTTGCGCGGGGTATCGCGATACGCTAAAAATAAAAGACAAGTTGACTATTAATGGCGACGGAACCGTGATGGAAAAAAGCGCGCACCTAATACCAATGTCGGAGACGAATAAGTATTGGGTAAATTTTGAGAGATACAACGGACCAGTAACAGTTGACCGTAGTCACAAAGACATCTTTGAAGTGGACACCCTACGTCCGTTCATTCGTTCCATTATCACCAAAAACATTTTACTCCAGTCGTCTATCACCGCCAACCGCTCCACCCTTGTGACTGACACGGCTTACACAAAATACGAACTCCATTCACCACTCAATCTCCACACTTACGACCAAGCGGGCAACCACACTGGTATCGCAACCTCCACCGGTATGCTTGAAAAAGAGATTGAAGGAAGCACATACTTTGAGCTCGGAGAAAGTAAAATTCTCATCGTTCCCGCGAACATTCCGCACACCTTAAAACTTGACGCATACGCCACGGGCTCTTTCACGCTTGACATTGAGACACTTCTTGGAGATACGGTTACCGCCTCTACAACCTTTGAGGCAATTCCCGCTGCCACGACCACACAAGCAACTCTCGTGTGGGATCCGGAGAGGGGTATTTCTTCGTTCACCGTCCTAAAAATTGACTTCAACAGGGACAATTTTACCGACATTGCGCTTCCTTCTGTGCTAAACGGCACCACGTTGTATGACGCTACTACTCCTGAAGCAATATTCTATTTCAGTACCAGCACAAAAGAAGTAACAATTAGCGGGAGAGATGACGGAGGAATAGTCAGGGTCGCGACCACAGCCACCTCGACCACCCTCACCGACCAATCGGGCAACACCACGCTCATCCCGTTAAGTAAATTCAAAGAAAAGCACAACAAACTGAAAGTTATTTTTGATACTATCATTTACAATGGAGTTGTCACCACCACGCCAAAAACTACCCTTGAATATGAGTGGGAATTTAAGTATGACGGCACGCTCAAAGAACTCTCTCAAGATGTCCGCATCAAGAAAACTCGGCGTGTGTCAGCCGAATACAAAGCGAAAAAAGACGAGACAAAAATCATTGACAAAGTAAAAGAAGATGGGGAAAAAAGTATCACCAAAGTTGTGAAGCTGGGCATTGCTATCCTCATCGTTTCAACGCGGGAGGGAGTGGTGCAGATTGATTATTAGATTTAGATATATTACTTAACCTTATGAATACAAAAAAAAATGTTTTAGTTATTAGTTTTTTTGGGTCGATATTTCTTTTGTTTTTATTTTTTTTGGAAACCGATACTTGTTATAAAAATATCTTCTGTGAAAAAATTCAAAACTTTCTAGGCAATGAAAATTTAACTGTTTTTTTTCTTGCCCCCATTGTTCTTTTTTTCAGCATCATCACTTACTTTCTCCGCAACAGCACTTTCCTCGCGTGGGGGAAATTCACCATTTGGTGGGTGGTCGTTTCATTTTTACTTGTCCTAATTTCCCCTTCGGACACTAGAGGATGGCTCATATCCCCGAACGTGAAAGAACTCGTCATGTTTTTTTCCGCCGGAGGGTATATGTTTTTTGCCACATTTCTTGTGTTGTATAAATCCTGGAAACTGCGGAAAGGAGATCAATCTGGAGATACGAGGTCTGAAATATAACGGTATATCAACAGAAGAAATTTCTAAAACTGTATTACAATATGAATGGTCTACCGACAAATATGGGAATCTCAAAGAGTTGGAACAAAAGGCAACGGTTGGAGCAATGAAAGTTGAAGCGCATTATGACGCGAAGAAGAATATGACGAAGATCAAAAAGAAAGTGAAAAGTGACAATGAAAACGATGAAGACAATGAAGAAATTAGAGAAGTATTATTGGGGTTGAGGATACTCAAGATTACGACAGGGAGGGGATTTATTACTATAGATTATTAACCCTCACTTAAATTTATGAATATAAAAAAGATCGTGCTATTGTTGGGAGTTGGGGTATTGTTGCTAATCACCTTGATTGTGATCATTCAAGACAAGTTTACAGAATCTTGCGTGTACATTACGAAAGAACCAACCTCTAGAGAGCTTTGGGATTTCAACGACGGTAACGGTCCTATTTATATTTATACAGATGGAGAATCAATAGAGTGGTGCGAACCACTTGCTTTGTCTCTTATTCCATTTCTTCCACTCTTGCTCCTCTCCCTCATCACCTACAAGATGCGCGAGGAAGTTTTTCGCGCCTGGTGGAACTTCGCCCGCTGGTTTGCGCCGGTGATTATCGTAGTAACATTCCTTTTGAGTAATGCCCGCGGTGGCGGAACCCTCGGCATGAATAAGGATTTTGCCATTCTCGTTCTAGGACTTCTCTATACCATTTTCATCATTACTTCCTTGGTTAAAATCGTGCGGGCATTTCTCAAATTGAGATGGGAGGAAAGGGGGATTTCTGGTCCTCAGCTCAAAGAGATACAGAAACGAACAAATCTTCAAATCATTGGAACTGTTGTGTTTCTACTCGTTGCTTGGTTTATAATCGGTTCTCTTATGTAGTTGAGAGAACTTGTGAGGAAAGGGGGGTCCGGATACCCTTTTCTTTCGCGCCGATATGCAGATTTGCAGAAAATCTGCATATCTGATACTATCTCAATATGAATACAATAAGAATACAGCAACGGGGGACACTTACGCTCCCTAAAAAAATCCGCGAATCACTCAATCTCTCCGAGGGTGATATGCTTAGAGTGTCTGAAAACAACAATCGTATTGTGTTGGAACGGGCGGAATTTCCCGAAGCAACCCTGCTTCGTGATATAGAAAAATCTTTAAATGACATAAAACGAGGTAAGTTTATTGAGTTCGGGTCAATTCCTGAATTTAAAAAGAAAATTA
The DNA here is from genome assembly GCA_964357075.1 of uncultured Candidatus Saccharibacteria bacterium. Classification (GTDB taxonomy): domain Bacteria; phylum Patescibacteriota; class Minisyncoccia; order Phycocordibacterales; family JAKFXT01; genus JAKFXT01. The sequence goes on along the minus strand of CAYHJR010000014.1, from coordinate 10,570 downwards.
AAGGATATGATGCGCGTTAAACTTTCTGAAACCGCGCTCAAGCAATATCTGAATCTTTCCCCCATTCTTCAAAAGAAAACTGATAAACAATTTGAATATCTTTTTTCAAATTTTCGCCATCCGTCGCTTCATACAAAGAAGTATAAAGGCAACAATGATTTGTGGCAGGCACGAATAAACAAAAATTGGCGTTTCTATTTTTTTGTGGTTACGCCCCATTACATCATCATTTCAATAATTAAACACCCGAAATAACGACCCCGTATTTCACAGTTGGAGAATAGGGGATTATTGGTGTATTATTCTCATAATGTTAAGTCAGGAAGCAATCGAAAAAATTTTAGGGATACGGAAAATTATTCAACTTTTAAATCATACCCTGTCACAGTAGCGCTGGGTACACGTTCGAGACATTTGAATTTTTTAAAAAAATGAGGATGGAGAGTGATATTGCCATTCACTTTCCATCCTCGGGTTGCAATCGTCACGTTTGGTAACGTGCGGGATGCGGATGCAGGTCGCACAGGCCGGCCGAATGATGAAATGTCCGGCCAAAGTACGACATGCAATCATCGATGTACTGACGGGTCTCGCACATGTGTGTGTGCCAAACCCTGTCGATGTGGGGTGGCGGAACCAGGAATTCATCCGGGTTCCGGAAATTCCATCCATCTATATGGTAATATATACTCTTGTAATATCAACTTCCTGTTGCTTCACTTATTTTAAAGATTATTTTAAAATGAAAGTTAGTTCTTACCAAAATTTATCCTTGGGAATTTTCGATGTTACAAAGCCGGGGTGCAAGAATTAATGAAAATTATCGGGAAAAATCTGATATAATTTGAATAATGAAAAAAATTGACAGAATTAGTAATTTTTAAACTTAACACAGATAAAGGGGGTATGGATATAAATTATTAATTTAAAAAATATTATGACAAAAAAAAGTGTGTTTATTGTTGGACTTGGTACGTTGATAATTATTATTTTAGTTGGACTTATTAACGGTGAATCTTGTCGTCATGTAAGTGAATACGGGCATACGACGGATTATTGTGGAATTTTTGCTTTTTCTATTTTACCGCTTCTTTTGCTCATACCATTTTCTGCTATCCTTTACTTCTTCCACGACGAGGTTTTTCGCGCCTGGTGGAACTTCGCCCGCTGGTTTATGCCGATTATTATCGTCATAACTTTTTTCTTGAGCAATATGGGCGGAGGCGGGACTCTCGGCCTGAATGGGGATTTTGCCGCTTTTATCTTAATTATTCTCTACTCAATTTTTATCATCACTTCTTTAGTAAAAATTATACGAGCTTACCTCAAAACTAGAGAAGTTGATAATAAAAATTATTGAGAGAAAACTGATATAATGCAGGGAAATGTTGAGTCAAGAGGCAATTGAAAAAATTTTAGGAATACGTGAAAAAACAACTTTAACGCCTGAAGAAATGGCCGGTAAGTTGAGTTTGACTTTTTATCCTCTAAAAGATTCATCAAAAATTAGTGAACAGGTTTTAATTTTCTCAAAAGAACTGGAGCGAACTCTAAAAGAATCGGGGGTTAATATAGTTCCATTTGATCAAAGTTTGGAAAGTGTGTCTATCAAAAAAAGAGCTGATAGACTCTTCGCCTCGCTTATAAACAATGCTCTATATTTAATTGGAAAAAAAATTGTGCAAAAAGATAGAACTTTTATTGATTATCAAACTTTACGTGGGATTTTGAAGAAAAAGAGAATTAAACCAGGAATTTCAGTGATTGTTTTGGGGGAAAACGAATTGGGTAACATGCCGATTGATATGGCTTCGAGTTTTAGATTGAGTTCTGTAATAACAATATTGGACAAACCCCCTCATATCAGTGAAAAGAGTAATTTCTATGACCATTTCAATACCGCTATGGAGATGTTTGCTTATCATATGACGAACATAGTAATCCTTGTGGATGGGAATAAGTGGTTACTCTACAATTTTAATGCTTCCCATCCGATATATGATCGTTCGAAAAATTTTAAACAAGATATTATGAATGGTCTTTTACCAAAAATAGTTGCACCGATAAGGCCATACAGATTCAAAGATTTTGAAATACTAAAAACAAAATTTAATCCAAATGATAAGGAGCACTCTTACGCTATTGATGATTTGATAAAAAGTGGGCCATTATTTGAAAAATCCGGACTGTACCCCCCTGGAAAAAAAATTGAAGATTTACCGTTTAGAACGAAATTTTATGAATGGATAGGGAAAATACATCTGGACCACAGGACAGGTATGAGTTACGGATTCCTAGCGTGGCAATTGCCGGTAAATCTACCACCCCTCATACCTCTTACCAAAGAATTGGAGAAATTCTCTCTAAATCACAAATTAGACGATTTTTTTGAATTTGAGAAAGATTTATATTTAATTATTGAACTTCCAGATGGCAGGTATTCATTAAAAATACCCGAGATATGGATATTGAGTCAGAGGTCCGGGTCCAACAAAACAAAAATGGATCGCAACAAAGATATCGTCAAAATTGGTCTGAAAAATGGAAAAATGTTTATGCAAATACCGAATGGAGCGACACTACCTAAAGACTATAGACCTTCTTTTGATACGGGGGTAATGCTCGCGCATGGAGTTGGAAACGCTATAATTGCATCGATTATGTATCATTTAAAACTTAAAAATAAATTTCTAGAGAAAATCACTGAATCTGGACTTTCTCTCTCTCATTGGCACGGATATATAGACCCGCAAAAAATTCCCGCTGGTTGGCATGTTCACGGTATAGATCGACCGCATGTTTCCTGTTCCTCTCCTCAATCCGCAATCTACGCATTGGACGGTAAACTTACTGTATTTGAGAAAACGCTAAAAAATGGAAAAGAATACTTGGGGGACATTCACATAGAACCCCAGCACGGCACAAATATTACTTATTACTCGCAACGGGAACTTGTAGAGTTATTTTTGTACAACAAGGGCATGGCAACTTTAGGAAGCGACAACTTAAACCTCTACGATTGAAAATGAACAACAACCATAAGAAAATTACAAAAAGAGTAATATTGATTACCGGCGGAACCGGATTTATCGGGCAGTATATAATTAGACATTTGAAAAATATAAACCATTATCGTATCCGAATTTTAACCAGAGATGAAAAAAAGGCCGAGAAAATATTTTATCCATGCAATAATATTGAGATTGTTCAGGGAAACTTACAAAATATTGACAGTTTGAGAAAAGCTGTTAATGGAGTCGATGAGGTAATACATCTTGCCGCTGAAGTGTCTAGCTGGGGAGACAAATCGTCATATTTTAATAATAATGTTTTGGGTACAAAAAATTTATATTCTGCGATAAAAGAAATGGAAAAACCTGTTTGGAGGATAATTTCCGCAAGTTCTATTGCGGTCTACGGTTGCCCCGATTGCAAAATTATAACGGAAAACACTCCGGTGCAGAAAACTGGTTGGCCTTATGCCGATACCAAAATAGAAATGGAGAATGTTATAAGAGAATTCAAAAATTTCGTACCATCAATAATTTTAAGAATCGGAGACGTTATCGGACCAGAATCAACTTGGGTCAAGAACCCCTTAAAACTTTTAAAACTGCGGCTTTTATTTCTGATAAATCATTCAGAGGGTATATTGAATTACATAGATATACGAGATTTGGTGGACTTAATAGAAATATTGTTAGATTCGAACATTAATAACACCATCTACAATGTGTCTTCTGGAGAATACACAATATTCAATGATTATTTTAGAGATTTAGCAATACAAAAAAGACTTCCTGCGCCATTATCACTACCAAAAAAAATGGTGAAATTTTTAATAAGGACGCAAGAACTTTTCTGTCGAATATTTAACATGCGCACGGAATCAACACTTCACACCTTAAACTATATTTCATGTGCCAGACATATTAGTATAGGTAAGGTAAAAGCTATGACTCATTGGATACCCAAAATTCCTTACAAAACACTTTTAAATGGTATTTAAAAAATGGACCCTATCACAAGTTATTATCTAGTATCATTTTCTCTAGGAGCAATATCTTGCATTGTGTGTGGTTTTGTTGTCTACAGAGCAAATCACAGCAACCCTGTAAACCTGTCTTATGCTTTGTTAAGTTTGGCATCTGGAATATGGAGCCTAGGATATTTCTTGATTATTACCGCTGACAACAATTATTCCGCTTGGATTGCTCATCTGATATTGCATAATGGGGCAATATTTATAGCGCCATTATTTTTTCAATTTATTTTGGCTTTTACCAATAAAACTAAGGGGTATAAGTACTTGTTGTTTTTAGGCTATATTAGCGCGATTTTCGTTTCTTCTCTCACCCCAACTAAACATTTCGTCATCGACGTGATTCCAAGATATGTTTTTAACTACACACCCCTTGGCGGGAAGCTCTTTTTTCTTTTCGCTATCCATTTTTGGTGGTTAATTTTATTAGCGCTTTTTGTCTTGTTCAAATCGATTATTCAAAACGAAAACCGTTTTTTCAAACAGCAAGGAATTTATATAGCTTCTGCCAGCATTTTCGGCTTTATTGGCGGTGGTAGCACTTTTTTATACAGTTTTAATTTAGATGTGGCTCCGTACCCAATAATACTTTTTTTCTTGTATCCGATTATTATCGCTTTCGCAATACTTCGACATCAGCTATTCAATGCAAAATTACTTGCTGCTGAATTTTTTACTTTTTCGTTATGGATCTTTATTTTTATAAGAGCTCTAATTTCGACAAACTTACAAGAAAGGATAATCAACTGGTCGTTGCTCGCACTTGTTATAGTGATAGGCATATTTTTGATTCGTTCAGTTTCAAAAGAAGTACAGGCACGCGAAGAAATTGAAGAATTGGCGTATAAACTTTCGATTGCCAATGAGCGTCTGAAAGAATTGGATAAATTAAAGTCGGAATTCGTTTCAATTGCTTCGCACCAATTAAGAAGTCCGCTTACAGCCATAAAGGGTTACGCTTCCCTTGTGCTTGACGGTTCATACGGCAAAATTTCTCCGGGAGTAAAGGAGGCCATTGATAAAGTATTCCAATCCAGCCAATCGCTTGTCTTAATGGTTGAGGACTTTTTAAATATTTCCCGAATTGAGCAAGGAAAAATGAAATATGAGATGGAGTCATATGACTTACAAGACCTTGCGCAAAAAGTTGTTGCTGAACAAGAACAAAATGTAAAAAGGGTTGGTCTTATTCTGGACTATTCAACCGACAAACAACCTCCTTACCTTGTTACAATAGACATAAACAAAATCCGTCAGGTTATAACAAATCTAATCGATAATGCCATAAAATACACGCCAAAGGGCTCAATCTTTGTTCGTCTTTATAAAAAATCAGCCGGAAGAAAAATTATATTATCAGTTTCCGATACCGGCATTGGCATTAACAAAGAAACGATTCCGTATTTGTTCTCCAAGTTTAGCCGGGCTGAAAATGCCAACAAAGTAAATGTCATAGGTACCGGTTTGGGACTCTATATTGTCAAAGAAATTGTTGAAGGACATGGGGGGAAAGTATGGGTGGAATCCGATGGCACGGGAAAGGGTTCCTCGTTTTTTGTTGAACTTGATGAGGACTATGCTACTTCACACGCGCTCCAAATTGAAAAATTCGCCAAAACAATGTAAATATGATTTTTACTACATTAAATATAAATATAGTCGGGGGAACCATTTGCCTGCTCATTTCCTTTTTCATGCTTAACTCATATTTCAGAGAAAAACATTTGGCAAATCTATCTGTTTCATTAGTTTTCTTCTATATTGGTCTCGCGGCATATTCCTTTGTTTTCCCGTTATTACTTAAATCTTTTGAACCAATAATGCTCTCTTATAGTTATATGGTCGGGATTGGATTTTTATATATGGCTTTAATTTCCGGTATCGAAATTCTTCTTTTTGTATCTGGAAAAATAGTTTCCAAAATAAATATCATTCTTTTACGCAGCTTAATTATATTGTCTGCTATTGTTGCAATTGGAATTATGAATTATGACCTTAAAATACCAGCATTAAATGAGGGAGGGGTGGTTTTTTGGAATGTGAATCCAGTTGCCGCCTGGATTATAGGTTTAAATATTTTTGCTTATGGTTTAATTTGGTGCTATCTATTTTATCGTGCTTCACTTTTGGTGAATAACGGCCATTCTCGTTCAAAACTATTGCTGATTGCTACAGACGGGCTTCTTCTCGGTACAGCTGTCCTTTTATTACACACCTCTACAAATGAACTTCAAACTTCACTGGGACACATGTTATTTCTTGTTTCCGTGATAATAACACTGATTTTCTACCTTTTACCAAAAAGAGTATTTAAAATATAATAAATAAAATGTCTTTCACCACCACCACTTTTTACTTAACGGGAGGGAGTCTCTGCACACTGGTATCCCTGTTTATGTTTGCCTCCTATTTTAAATCAAAACGGGGTACCATGCTTTCCATGGCTTTCGTGTTTTTTTGGCTTGGAATGCGGGCTTACACTTTCGCCATACCAACATTAATTGACCCGAACAATCTTAATTTCTTAGCTTTCGCTTATATTGTCGGAACCGCCATGATGTTTTTGATTTTCTTTTCGGGAATTGAAGTGCAGGCCTTTATGGCAAGACGAATTTTAACGCCGCAAGGAGTCAATGTCGCGAGCACCATTATCACTCTAATTGCCGTAACCACCCTAGGCCTCATGATTTACGATTTTCGCACGCCGGTAATTAATGAACTGGGAATCATTTTTTGGAATGTAAACTCGATTGCCCAATGGCTGATAGCGCTTTCCGCCTTTCTGTACGGCTTAATTTGGTGTTATGTGTTTTATAAAGCGGCCCTTTTGTTAAATGACGGATACTCCAGGTACCGGCTTTTTGCCCTTAGCGCCACCGGCTTTCTTATGGGAACCGTCGGTCTTTTGGTACACTCATCCTCAAACGAAGCCCAAACCTTGGTCGGCCACATTCTTTTCATCATAGCCGGTATTGCGGTCTTGAGCATTTACATCGTTCCTAAAAAATTCTTTTCTACGGGCGAAAAAGACGTCTCGCCAGCTCTTTAAATAAGAGTTATTTTTTGATAAGATATCCAAATGCAGGATATAAAAACGCTTGTTTCCGGTATTAAGCCGACTGGAGACCTTCATATAGGCAACTATTTTGGCGCCATAAAACCAATGGTTGATTTCGCCCAAACCATTCCGGAATGCTTCATTTTTGTGGCTGACTTGCACGCCTTAACTTCTGTTCAAAATAAAAAGGAGTTATCGGAGGGAATTATACAAATAGCGGCAAGCTATATTGCCTGTGGACTAGACCCAAATAAAATCACTCTTTTCAAACAATCAGACGTCTCCGCGCATACGGAACTTGCCTGGATATTTGATTGCATTACCACAATGCCATACCTTATGAGGGCTCACGCCTACAAGGACTCTGAAGCCAAAAACAAAGAAATAAACGTCGGTGTTTTCAATTATCCGATGCTTATGGCCTCCGACATTTTGCTTTATGACGCGGAAGTTGTCCCGGTCGGCACGGACCAAAAACAGCACGTTGAATACGCCAGAGACACCGCTCTAAAATTTAATCGCATTTTTGGTGATACTTTCATTTTGCCGGAAGCCCACATTACTGAAGGCGTCGGCACTGTGCCGGGGCTCGACGGCAAAAAAATGAGTAAAAGTTATAAAAACGTCATACCACTTTTTGGAAGCGACGAAGATATAAAAAAAACAACCATGTCCATAGTAACCGATTCAAAGGGAGCCGATGAGGCGAAGGTCCCTGAAACCTGCAATATTTTTGCCTTGCATAAACTGGTAAGTACAAAAGAAGAGTTAGAACATTTAGAAAAACAATATAGGGAAGGTAAAATAAGCTATAAAGAATCAAAAGAACTTTTGTCATCAAAATTAATTTCTTATTTTTCACCAATGCGGGAAAAATACAATGATTTGATGAGCAACAGAGAAAAAGTAATAGAAATATTAAGAAATGGAGGAGAGAAAGCCAACAAAAAAGCTCAAGGAAAGATGAAAAAAGTTAGGGAATTAATAGGAGTTCATCAATAATACGCTATGATTGAAAATCAGCAAGAAATAATAAATGACCCTGCCTTAAATATGGCGGTTTTACAACAAGAACTCGCTATAAAAAATAATCGCGGGTGGGAGGGGGAAATGGGAGAAAATTTTAGAGAATCATATCTTAAATATGCAGAAAGAATGGCTGAAAAACTGATACCGTTTGATACTGTAATAGTAAATTGGGTTGAAGAACACGGTCTGACGATAAGAACATTGATTGGAAAATTTCCCCATTTACTTGAAGAATACATAGAAACGTTCCAAACATCAGAACACGATGGGGTTGTAAATAAAATTGAAACAGCAATTGAGAAATTTGAAAAAATAATATCAGAAAATCAAAATCCCGAACTTGCTCTAAATGAAGTCGGGAAATATTTGATGAGTAAATTGCACTAAAATGGAACGAACACTGACCAATAATTTGGGAAATAAAATAACGGAAGAAGTCCTCGTAAAAGGTTGGGTTTCTGTGCGCCGCGACCAAGGGAAAATGATTTTTCTTGATATACGAGACAGAAGCGGAAGCGTGCAAGGCGTTGTTTTACCAAATTCGGAGGCCTTAATTACTGCCAAAGAAATTCGTCCCGAATATGTTGTTTCAATTAGCGGTTTAGTTAATAAACGTCCGGAGAAGAACATAAATCTGGGAGTGCAAAACGGCGACATTGAACTTGAAATAAAATCAATTGAAATACTGTCCTATGCCGAGACCCCGTTTGAGCTTGAAAGCGAAACAAATATTGACACTTATCTTGACCATCAGCCGTTCACCTTGCGAGGAAAGCGCGCCAAAGATATTTTCAATGTTCAAGAAACCATTATTTCTTCTTTCCGAGAGGCCTTAAAACAGGAGGATTTTACCGAATTTCAAGCCCCGGCTTTGGTGGGCGGGGACGCCGAAGGGGGAGCGGCCGCTTTTACCGTCAATTATTACTATGAGCAAAAGGCCTATCTTGCCACCTCACCTCAATTTTATAAACAGATAATGGTCGTAATTTATGAACGAGCTTTCGCGACTCCAAAAGTTTTTCGCGGCGAAAAACACTCCACCACCAGACACCTTTCCGAATACAGTTCATTGGATTTCGAGATGGGCTTTATAAAAGACCATACTGAAGTCATGGCGGTCTTAGAAAAAGTGCTACGCCATATAGTGATGAAAGTTGAAGAAAAAAATGGAGAGGTATTGACTCGATTCAAAACCCCGAAGATATTATTGCCGAAAGAAATCCCTGTACTTAAACTTCGCCAGGCCCAAAAAATTCTCGGCGGTAAAGAAGAACCGGACCTTGAACCGGAACAAGAGCGCGCAATTTGCGAGTGGGCAAAGAAAGAACACAAAAGTGATTTTGTTTTCATCACTCATTACCCAGTCAGCAAGCGCCCATTTTATACTTATGAGGACGAAGAGGACATCGGTTTTACCAAAAGTTTTGATTTGCTTTTCCGCGGTCTTGAAATAACAACCGGCGGACAGCGTATCCACAATATAGATAAACTGCTTAAAAGAATCAAAGAGAAAGGATTGGGGGCAGACAAATTTTCTTTTTATCTGGAGGCCTTTAAAGTCGGCATGCCACCGCACGGCGGCTCGGCCACGGGCCTTGAAAGATTTACCGCAAGAATCTTGGAATTGCCAAACGTTAAAGAAGCCACACTTTTCCCGCGTGATTTAAACCGCATAGACACTCTTCTTTCGAAGTAATTTTTATGAGCGATTTCAAGGTGACAATGGGAGAGTTTGAGGGACCGCTTGACTTGCTTTTGGATTTGATAGAAAGACGCAAACTCCACATCAATGATGTCTCGCTTTCTCAAGTAACGGACGATTTTATATCCCATGTCAAAGAAATAGAAAACTACAACCCCGGGAAAGTGGCTCATTTCATTCTAGTCGCCTCAACCTTGCTTTTGATCAAGTCGCGGTCTCTTCTACCGACGCTTTCGTTAAGCAAAGAAGAAGAGGGGGATATTCATGACCTTGAAGAAAGATTGGAAACTCTGAAGCGCATTCGGGCTTTAAGTTCCAATGTCAAAGACACCTTTGGCAAAAAGATAATATTTGCCAAATCGGAAAACAGAAATTTTCAAGTCGTATTTTCACCAAGCGCCGAAATAAGTATGGGAAACATAGTGGAATCAATACGTAAAGCTATAGAATCCATTCCCATCAAAGAACTGATTTCGCAAGCCATAGTTAAAAAAGTTATGAGCTTGGAAGAAACGATTGAACTGCTTATCGGGCGAGTTCAAACCTCTCTTAAAACTTCATTCAAAGAATTCGCCAAAAGCGCCGGCATCGAGAAACTGGCGCCGCACGACTTGAGGCGCACATGCGCGCGGCTGTGCCACGCGGCCGGAGGCGAGCTCGAGCAGATCCAGCTCTTGCTCGGCCACGTTTCGGTCCAAACGACAGAGCGCTACCTGGGCTGCAAGCAGCGAATCCGGTC
>CAYHJR010000013.1:0-15585 GCA_964357075.1 uncultured Candidatus Saccharibacteria bacterium | reverse complement strand
TTTCTATTACTCGTGTTAAAGGAAGCGGCATATTCCCGGCTAATTTCATTTTAGTCGCGGCTCTTAATCCGTGTCCATGCGGAAATTTCGGCAGCGCCAAACCCTGCGTATGCACGCCCAAAGATATTGGGCGATACAAGAAGAAAATATCAAGCCCAATTGCAGACAGAATTGATATGTGGATTGAAGTGCCCTTAGTCAGGCATCAGGTTTTAGGGGATAGGGTACAGGCAAAGAAAAGCCAAGAATTTAAAAAAGAGGTCATTGGAGCAAGAATGCACCAAGAAAAAAGGTTTGCCAACAAAAAGAAAAAAACGTTAAACGCCGATATGAGCGCTAAAGATATTGAAAATTTAGTGCCATTGGAAAAGTCGGTTCGCGATTTACTTAATGAATCGGCCGAAAAACTACAACTTTCAGGGAGAAGCTATCACAAAATTATAAAACTGGCACGCACCATTGCCGATTTGGAACATTCTCGCTTCGTGGAAAGCAAACACATTCTGGAGGCGCTTCAATATAGGCAGAAAGAGAATTAAACAGCTTTTAGCTACCAGCTTCTAGCTTTTAGAAAATCATGCTATAAATGCGATATGAGATTTACAGCTATATACAAAAAAACCGGTAAGTGGTACTTGGGGTGGATTGAGGAAATTCCTGGCGTTAATACTCAAGGCAAAACGTTGCGTGAGGCAAAAGAAAATTTACGCGAGGCGCTTTCTTTAATACTGGAAACAAATCGTATTTTAAATAAACCAAGTGGTAAGGTGGTGCGCGAAATAGTAACGGTTTAGAGATTCTAACTCCACAGTATGAAGCGAATATTGCTAGTACGCCATTTGTTAAAAAGTGGGTGTGTTTTCGTTCGCGAAGGTAAAAAACACAGCGTTTATTTTAATACGATAACAAAAAGAACCTCAACAGTACCTCGCCACAACGAAATAAATGATTTTCTGGCTAAAAAGATCTGCCGCGATCTTGGCATAAATCTTTAGTTTCTGAAAAACACATTCTGGAGGCACTACGGTATAGACAGAAAGAGAACTAGCTTAAATATTTTTCTAAAATAATTATACTTCTTTTGATTACGACAAAGGCATAGGCCCAAAGAATTGGAAGCCAAATGGGCATAACACCGAGTAAGCTTTGCCTATTAAAAGTTTCAACTCCGGTTGAAACAAAAAAGTATTCAAAAATTGTTATAACAATTAAGCCAAATATAAAATATATATAATCTTTCTTTTCGTAATATAAGATAAACGCAACAACAATGGTAATAACGTAAGCGGATAAGAGATACGTATCATTTTCAACAAATGGAATTAGCGCAATCATCAAAATGATTGGCGTCGCATTCAGAAAAATATTCCAAATAACTTTAAGCATCAACTTTTATCTGCAAAAAATTTACAAACTAGTGATTAGTGATTACAAACTAGAACGGATTGGCGGCACCGCGAACTTCAAAGTGAAGGTGCGTGCCGGTTGATTTGCCGGTTGAACCCATCTCCCCAATTTGCTGGCCCTGACCCACGCGCTCGCCAGGAGAAACCAAGTTTTTACTCAAGTGCGCGTAAAGAGTTTGCGTGCCGTTTTCATGCTGAACAACAATGTATTGACCATAACCGGCGTTCCAACCGCTGATTCTGCTTATCAAAACAATGCCGTTGGCGGAAGCCAAAATCGGCGCGCCGCGGAAACTAGCTAGGTCCACTCCGTTGTAGCCGTGAAGTCCTTGCGTTCTAACGCCACCCGCGATTGGACGGGCATAATACCCGGCAATCATTATTCCCCCGACTCCCCTTTTCAAAGGACTGGTCACGCCACTTGAACGGACAATAGGCGCAATTTCACCGTCCGGCACCACCACCACTTCTCCTATTGCGAGCATTACTCCTTCTTCAAGATTGTTGTATTGAATAATTTCTTTTTCATCCGCTTTATATTTTTTAGCGATAGATTTAACAGTGTCGCCTTTTAGAACGGTGTGCTGAACGCCGGAAATGGGCAGAATAACCAGGGTTTGGCCGGGCTTAATAACGCCGCCGGAAATATCATTGGCCCACATCACCGTGTTTTTGGAAACGCCGAAAATTTTGGCAATTGAAGAAACGTTGTCCCCCGGACGCACTACATATAAACTAATGTGCCCGGTTTCGGTTTTGCTTAGAACGTCAGACACGGTACCGGTTGGACCATCCTCGGAAAGCAAGGCGGAGCCGGACACAACAGTAATGTCGCCTCCGCCTTTGGCCGGATTTGGGTTTGGAGAAACAGCCGCCTGAAGCAAATTCATGGTCTGGGCATTCACGGTCGATTTTTCAACTTCTTCCACCGCCTTGGCCTTTTCAAAAAAATCGGAAAAAATTGAGAAAAAACCGGCGTGGGTTATGCCGGGTAAAATAAAAAGTAGCGCAAAAGCGCCAAAAAGGGCAGCCTTTTTGGCGAGAATGGCAAAAACGCTTTTATGTGACCCCTCCAAATTGGCGCTTCGGGGGTTATGTTTTTGATTCGATTTTATAAGCCGATTCTAGTTAAGTTTGGGTCTTTCTGTAGGAAAATATGCCTCAATAAAGCCATATTTTCATCAATCCTTCGCAACCTATACTTCCACTATACCCTCCTCAAAAAGGGTGTCAACCAAGAGAAAAACCCGTTGTGGATAAGAAAAAATACTTTTTTTTAAGGTAGAATAACAGCAATGTCCAGAGGTCCAGAAAAAAGGCATAGCCCCGCAGTAAAACCTGAACACTTGGGGGATAAAATTAAACGTTTTTTAGAAAGTGGAGTGGGGGAAACCTATGAGGCAATTAGTGCCGCCTTAGAAAAAGAGGGTGGAAAAACTTACAGTACAGCCGCTATTAAAGGGGTCTTGGAAACTGCCTTGGCCAAATCCAGAGGAAGAAGTAGCTCTAGCACAAGTAGTCACTCTGCGCCCAGTCCGCGTCACGCCACACACGGAACAGAAACCCTCAGCGCGGGGGAATACTCCGATATTCTGGGAGAAATTGATAAAAATATTAAAGCTTTTGAAGGATTCGCTTACCGATTAAGCGATGCGAGTCAAACAGAGAGAATGCGTGAACAAATAATGCTCCATCACGACCTGGCAAAAGAAACCGTTAGAACATTGCTGTCTTTAAAAAGAGGCCGCCCCAGTAACGTGGACGGTCTAGCATCGGAAATTGAGGGTCTGGAAGCAAAATTAAGAGAACAGAAAGAAATAATCAATAATGTTTTAACTCAATTTGAAGATGTTTTGGGGGATGAGAGGTTAGTAAAGAGAGGAACAATAGAATCGCCAACAAAATCCGGGCAAGATTCTGAAAATGGGGAAACCCTAGGCGTACAAACGGACGTTAAAAACAAATCGTCTTCTAAGGCGGACAAGATGTGGCGATTGCCTTATATGACAGTTCCAAATGAAAAATATTTAAGAGAACAAGGCGCAACGGATGAAGATTTCAAAAGACATGAAATAACTCACTTAAATAAAGCATCGAGAAGGTTGGGACGGGTGAATACTTCAACACTTAAAGAGTGGGAGGAGGGGACTTTGAAACAAATAAAAGAGCGTGAGGATGTTTGGGACGAACTAATTAAAAATATGTCCCCGCAAGAAATAGCAAAAGAAGAAGCGAAACTTAAAATGTTGCGAAAAAATTTGGAACTCACCCAAGAAGAATTGAACACTCGTAAAAAAAGAGAAAAGTATCCCGAAGCCAGAAAAAAACACCTTCTGGAAAAACTTGAAAAAGGCGGGGCATTTGAGCCAGATTATCTTCCGCGCGAACGCAGAACAATTGATGATGAGAAAGGCAAGGAAGAAACCCCGACTACCGGCATTTCGCCCGACATAAGACAGATTGTGGAAATCTCGGAGTTTAACCCGGATAAAACCCAGCCCTTGCCCGGAGGATTTGGCGGCGTTTCTCAAAAAACCGAAGACGGTCAGAGACCGGAATTTCTAGACACAATAAAATTAGAAGCTCCGCTTGATTTAACACTAGGAGATGAGAAACCCAGTGCTCTTCAATCAAAACCTGAAGTAGATTTCCCTTTAGATATTAAAACACCACGCGAAAAATATGACGAACTGAATTCGGAACGACGGCGTCTCGCAGAATACATTCGCGTTGACGAAAATGAAAAAAAGGATGTCCGGACAGACGATGATACAAAATATACTGAGGTACTAAAACGGCAGATGGAAGAGGTTGAAATGGAAATAAAAATTTTAATTGAAGAAAATCCTGAGCTCATGGATTTACTTCGCAATGAGGCAGAGGATGAAGACCAGGATTTTTTATTGAGACAGGAACTAGAGGCACGGGCTACAGCAGAATTAAATCTAGGGGCTGCAACTGAAATAAAAGCTCTTCATCATCTACTCGATCAACAGAGCCGAACTCACGCGGAAAAAATTCTCTCTTGGGTTGGAAAAAGGGCCACAGAAGGGAAAGAGATTTTTGAAAAAACAGGTAAATGGTACAACAGTGTTCCCCTTAAATACAAATTAATGTTGTCCGCCGCAATAATAGGGGGGGCTCCACTTGGAGTCGCCTTGGCTGGGGCTGGTCTTACAGCCATTTTATCAGCAGCATTAGCCGGTTCTTCAAACATAGCCGGTGTAATGATTAGTCGAGCAATTTTAAATACAGCTGGGTCCTACGTGGCACTACAGGGCGTTATTAATAAAAGTTTGGAGGAAGGTCTATTTAAAAAAGGAAAAGTGAAAACCAGAAGTGAAAGAGAAAATATTATAACTCGTAACCCAAAAACAGCGGCCATAATTTTAGCTGGCTTAATTGGTGGTTCTGGATACATAGCGGGACATTTATTGCATGCAAATGAAATAGCAACGGGAAATATGGCAGAAACACCGGAAGCAAAAAAAGTGCTTCTCGAAGCCACTGCTAAAAATTATCCTGACATAAAAAGTCCGGAAGAACAGATAGCAATGGAACCATTCGATACTTCAGAAAATATAAAACCGGAGTCCGCTTCCGCCGCCGATGAATTAAAACCGGAAAAACCTACGGAAACAAAAATGGGGCCGGGTCCCGACACTAGTCCGGAGGCAAGCGCCATTGCACAAACTGCGGAAAGTATTTCTTTCAGCGACACTATCGACCACAAGGGGGATTCGGTTTGGAGGTCAACCAGAGAAATATTTAAGAAAAATCCGGAGGCCTTCGGTTACAATGGTAAAAGTGATTTGAATTTATGGGCCGAGCGGCAAGTGGCCACTTTAATGCAAAACAATCCCGAGATTGCCAAATTAAGTTTGGTGCATGAGGGCGACATTGTAAAACTGGAAAAATTCGCCGATGGAAAATTGGTAATTTCGGTTGATAACGCTTCCGGTTTGAAAATGGGAACATTGCCAAGCGAGCTGGACTCTATTTCTAAAGATTCCGCAATTCATCTAAATGTCATTGACACAACGCCAACAGAGACGCCAACGGAGGGCGGGCCTCCGGACGGGCATCCGGATTTGGGAGCCGACAAAAATATTTCAAATCCTTTGGAAACGGCGCAGGTGGGCGGGGGCAGTGATTATTCAAGTGGCGAAGTGATGCCGACAATTGAAGGACCAAATGGGCCAAGAATTCCGACTTTGACGCAGGCGGAAATAACAACAATGGCATCGGAGCGCGTCAAAAATGACCTTGATAAAATGTTTGCCTCAAGCGGATTCCTTGGAATATTCGGCGGACACAGCGGAATCGATTCCCCGGCCTGGAAAGAATTCGCGCCAACAAACGCTTCGGAAATAATCGCCACCGATTTAAAAGAGTTGGGCGGTGAGTCAGCGACTTATCAAAATCAGTTTCACAAAATACATGATTACCTCCGAAGTTTGAGTTTGCAAACCGGAGAAATTCCCCACTCTAATGAAACGACCGCGCAATTTATCAAGCGTGCGACCGAGGCGGCTGCCAAAAAAAGTGTTATAGTATAAAAATATGAACGACACCATAGATTTATCTTCAATAGTAAAAGACCTGGGACTTTCTGATGTTCCGGTTGAGATGCAACAGGAAATTATAGTTAAACTTGGCGAAACTGCTCTCAAAAATTCGCTGGTTACGGTAATAGATCTCTTGCCCGAAGACCTTTTGTCCGAATTTGAAAAACTTACCGAAAGTGCGGATATGGAAAAAACGCGTTACTTTCTCCAAAAAAACATCCCCGATTTTGACCGCATAATGAAAAATGAAGTAAAAAAAGTGGTTGATGATTTTAAGCGCATAAAAGCGGGAATGTCCTAAACATTATTCCGTGCGCCCCCTATCTCCTGAAACAAGAGTGCCAATTATAATAATTTGGTTGCACATAGAGGTATAGAACTCGAAACATAAAGCGCAGAACTTTAAAGGTTTTTTAACGTTTCATGTTAAATGCTTTATGTTTCATTCCCTCATGTTACACTGCCCTTTATGTCTAATCTCGGCTCGCTTAATGAAAAACAAAAAGAGGCGATCGCAATTACAGAAGGCCCACTTTTAATTTTGGCGGGGGCGGGCGCCGGAAAAACTAAAACAATCACTCATCGCATTGTTGAGATTATTAAAAAAGGGGTTTCGCCGCATCAAATCCTAGCTGTTACCTTCACCAATAAAGCCGCCCGTGAAATGAAGGGGCGTATTTATGAATTGATAGAAAAAGATTCTTCCATCAATTTGCCTGTTTCCGAATTTTCCCGCCCTTTCGTTTCAACCTTTCATTCCTTGGGCGTTCATATTTTGCGGGAAAATTCGGCCACACTAGGAATACCGCGCCATTTCACGATTTATGACAGAGGCGATTCCCTAAGCGCCATAAGGGGGGCCTTAAAAGAGCTTTCGCTTGACCCAAAACAATTTGAGCCGGGAAAATTCCTCTCAATTATCTCCAGGCAAAAAGGGGAGGGGGTGTCCCTTCCAAATTACGAGGAAAAAGGAACGGAAAACTATCTGGACCGTATTTTGCTTTCAGTTTGGCAAAAATATGAAAAAACCCTCAAAGAAGACCGGGCTTATGATTTTGATGACTTACTTTTAGTAACAAAAAACTTTCTAGAAAAAAATAAAGATGTTTTGAAACGTTATCAAAATATTTGGCAATATATTCACATTGATGAATATCAGGATACCAACCGCGTGCAATATGAAATTGCCAAACTTTTAACCGGAGAAAAGAAAAATATTTGCGTGGTGGGTGATGTCGATCAGGCAATATATAGCTGGCGCGGAGCGGACTTTAAAAACATTATGCGCTTTGAAAAGGATTATCCGGAAATAAAAACTGTTTTACTTGAGCAAAATTATCGCTCCACTAAAACAATTCTGATGGCGGCAAATGCTGTAATTGAAAAAAATACCTTGCGCAAAGATAAGAAACTTTTCACCCTAAACAAAGTTGGTGAAAAAATTTCTCTATATGGTGCATACGATGAAAAGGAAGAAGCAATTTTTGTGGCCGAAAAAATTAAATCATTTTTAAAAAATGGAGGGTCTCCAAAAAATATTGCCATTTTATATCGCGCCAATTTTCAATCGCGCGTTCTGGAAGAGGCAATGCTTCAAGAAAATATCCCTTATCAAGTTTTGGGAACGAAGTTTTATGAGCGCAAAGAAGTGAAAGATATAATTTCATACTTACGCGCCTCACTGGACGAAAATAATTTATCCGATTTCAAAAGAATAATTAATGTGCCTCCGCGAGGAATTGGAAAAACCACTTTGCTTAAAATTATAGAGGGACATGAAATGGAGTTACCACTCTCCATGAAAGAAAAAATAAAAAAAGTAAGGGAATTTCTTTCTATTATTAAAAAAATATCGCGGGAGAAAAAATTATCTGAAATAATTATTCACATAATTGAAAAAAGCGGACTTAAAGAACATTTTGAAAAAGAAGGGGAAATCGGGGTGGAGCGCCTGGAAAATATGTACGAATTGGCATATGTTTCCAGTAAATATGACCCTTATTCGCAAGAAGAGGCGCTGGATTTATTTTTAACCGAAACATCTCTTTCCAGCGACCAAGACGAACTCAAAGAGGAGAAAAACGGAGTTTGTCTCATGACCGTGCATGCCGCCAAAGGATTGGAGTTTGGTATTGTTTTTATAACCGGTTTAGAAGAAGATTTATTTCCGCATTCGGGAATCGAAGGAAAGAGAAAAAATTTGGAAGAAAAAGAAGAAGAGAGAAGATTGTTTTATGTGGCCTTAACTCGGGCGCGAGAAAAATTATTTTTAACCTACGCTTCCGTTCGTTCAATTTTTGGTTCTCGCTCGATTAATGCGCCGTCTTCTTTTCTTGACGATATTGCGCCGGAAATTCTAGAGAACGAACTTTACGAAAATAATTCTTTTTCCGGAAAAGTTGTTTATCTTGAATAAGAAACAAAAAGTGGTAGGGTGGTCATAATGAAACCAAAAAAACAATTCGGGCAAAATTTTCTGATGAACAAGAATGTGGTGGGGCGTATGGTGGTGGCTGCCGAAATCAAAGCGGGAGAGACCGTTCTTGAAATTGGACCGGGTAAAGGAGTCCTGACGGAAGCTCTGCTTTTAGGGGGCGCCAAAGTGTTTGCGGTCGAAAAAGACCGTGACTTAATTTCAGGGCTAAAAGAAAAGTTCGCCAAAGAAATAAAAAACAAAAAACTCACCTTAATTCAGGGCGATGTCCGTGATATTTCTCTTTCACGTTACAAGTTACGCGCTTCAGGTTACAAGCTGGTAGCCAACATTCCGTATTACATAACGGGAGAAATATTGAGGACTTCTTTGGAAAATAAAATCTATCCTTCAAAAATGGTACTCATGGTGCAAAAAGAGGTGGCTAGACGAATTATGGCTCGGGATGGAAAAGAAAGTATTCTTGCAGTTTCAATAAAAGCGTACGGCAAACCATCAATAATTACATATGTCGGAAGAGGAAATTTCAATCCTGTCCCCAACGTTGATTCGGCTATAATTAAAATCGACTGCATTAGTAAAGATTTCTTCAAAGGTTTCAGCCCTAAATCAACATCGCCAGAAGATGATGTTGATCGGGCGAACAATCCGCCCGAAGCGGATTATTTTAGCGAAAAAAGATTTTTTGAAATATTAAAGACAGGGTTCTCTCACAAAAGAAAATTTCTGTCTTCAAATCTATCAAAAATGACTCCTTCTAGTAAATTAAAGACAATTTTTAGTGAAATTGGTCTTTCAAACAAGATACGCCCAGAAAATTTGACCATTTTGGACTGGAAAAACCTAATTTTAGGGCTTAAGTAAGTAAATTCTCTTCCCAAAGAGACAGAAATCAAAACTATCCACAAAGTTGACTGTCTTTAAGAATATATATGGAAAATAACCCATATAATCTCCTCGGCTCGGAAATGTAAAAGCCAAGCTTTCCCCATTTCTCTCGCTTTACGTCAATTATAGGACAAATGTCTGATACAATTGGAAGAAGCAAAGATGAAGAACTTTGCAAAATTTCTGCCAAGCAGACGCTTTTCGGCTATTTTAGGGTCGCTGGTCTTTGTTGTTGCCCTAATTTGGGGTGCCAAAATATTGGCTTCATCATCTTCAGCAAATAAAACTGAAAATTCTATGATTAGCCCGCCAACTTTAGTCGCGACAGGAGAAATAGAAAGATTGTCCTTTGAAAAAATAAACAAGGAAGACGGCGACGGGGATGGACTAAAAGATTGGGAAGAAATTTTGTGGCAAACAGACCCAAACAACAAAGACACCGATGGAGACGGGGTAAACGACAATGAAGAAATTCAAAAAAACCGCGCCCCCAGAAAAAAAGGACCGAACGATGTTCTAAATCTGCCAGTTGACGCAAGCGGTAAATTAACACAAGAGGGGGAAGTGGAAAAATTAAACGCAACGGATATTATCGCCAGGGACTTCTTCAGCAAATACGTTCAGGCCAAACAAGGCGGTAAAGAACTTGACGGAACTATTGAGCAACAAATTGCTTCCTCCGTTTTACTTCAGGCAAAATCATCCACACCGCTTCGCGAATATACCGAAGGCGATTTAATAGTGGAAAAAGAATCAACAAACGATGCGCTTAAAAATTATGGCGAAAAAATGGGCGCCATTATAAAAACCGATGCCACATGGAAAGAAAATGAGCTCTCAATAATCCAGCAAGCACTTGAACAAGAAAACGAGAAAATTTTGGAACAACTAGATCCAATAATTTTCGGATACAGTTCAATGCTTGAGAAAATGCTTTTATTACACGTTCCTCAAAAAGCGACCGAATCTCATTTGGATTTATTAAACGCAATGGCAAAAATAATTTCTGCGCTTAAGGCGGCGCAAAATGTTTTTACAGACCCCGTTACAACTATGGCAACATTTGGAAAATATCCAGAAATAATCACTTCTTTACACAGATCGTTCCTTGATGCTAGAGGATTATTTCAAAGAAACAACATCTCTTACGACCCACAAAAAGAGTCCGGTTATTACTATTCTAACTTTGCTGACGCTATAGATTTGCAGGTGGCTAAAAATAATACACAATGACCATTTTTCCCTTTCTAAAGAAAAATATGTTGATTTTCAAAGTCATTTCTGTGGCCATTATAGTTCTTTTTCTCTTTTCTCCAGTGCTTCCGGCACAAAAAGCCGAAGCCGTCCCAGCAGAAATTACATTAGACCCCTGGACAATAATAGGTAACGGAATAAAACTTGTAATATCAAAACTTTCGGCCTTCACAGCTTTTCTGCAACAGCAATTGGTAACCAAGGAGTTCATTTTAGACCCCATAGTTAAAATGATTGCCCGCACAATCTTGCGCTCAATTACTCAAAGCATTATTAAGTGGGCCTCGACCGGCTTTCAGGGCAATCCATCTTTCGTTCAAGACCCAAAACGTTTCTTTGCCGGAGTGGCGGACCAAGCGATTGGCGAAATAATTTATAATAATGCAAAACTGCAATGGATGTGTAGTCCGTTTCGATTTCAATTAAAACGGGCACTTTTATATAATCGGTCTTTCCAACAAAGAGCGCAGTGTACTTTAACAGATATTGTCCGTAACTACGAAGGATTTATTTCGGGAGTTAACAATGAACTTGGAGGTTTGGGCGGGTGGAGCGCCTGGAATTTAATGGCAGTTGAACCGCAAAATAATCCTTACGGGGCATACGCCATGTTTAATCTTCAAGTAAATGCGGCTATTACAACTGACAAGGAGAGAGAATTAAATCTTCTAAATTGGGGCAGCGGATTTTTCTCGTGGAAAGATCCTGGATGCGTTGAAAGCGCAGACCGTGCTCAAAGCGTTCAAATTGATAATGAACTTAATCCAGATGGCGCCGAATCTTCTGGAAGATTAACCAATTTGACAGAAGACGCCAATGGAAATGTTACTCAAACTACTTCAAATACTGACCCGAACAATTGTAAAGCTCTAACTCCGGGGAGCGTTATTGCGGGCACAATAAATAAAACTGTCGGAGCCGGAATAGACGAGCTTGTAGCAGCGGATGAAATTGATGAGGTTTTGGGAGCAATTGTTTACGGCTTAGCCGTCAACATCTTGGGGGGTGGGGGACTTTTCGGAGAAGGTGGTGGGGGAGGGGAATATAGTAGCAATGGATATTTAGCCCAAGTGGAAGCAGAAGACAGACAAAGTTTTGCAAATAGTAAAAATGAAGCTATTTCTAAACTAACAGAGAGAATAAATGATGAAAACCAATATATAGCGGCTAAAAATGGCGGGTTAGCCAGAATTGATATTTCCGCGAACAAAGTAAGTGCTGTCATAGCTTGTAATGCTGATCCGGCGGCTTCGAGCACACTTTCTCAAGTCCTTGCCAACAAAGCCCCGATTCAAAGAGATATAGCAATTGGTGAAAATAATATAAATAATTTACGTTTGGTCATTGACCGTTTCAATACTCTGCCATATGAACAGAGAAACAATCTTATTCCGCTTATGGGACAATTCTCTGATTTGCTTTCGCAAACACATAGCCAAGGGGATGTAATACAAGCAGAATACGAGCGTGACTTTGGAATTGGCGACCGCTTTAGGGACTTAGACGCCCAAAGCGACCTGAAATTGCAACAGTGTCAGCAAGCGCAGGGGGCTGGAGCAGGTGGCACTGGTGCCGGTGGTGCCCCAATAGGTAGCGATGGATTTTAGAACATGAGAAAAACTTTTTCCTACATTTTGACGACAGCCATAATTCTCCAAGCAACTTTTGGTTTTGTTTTACCGGCCGAAGCGGAAGTTGACTCAACACAAACCGATCCTGGTTTTATAACAACAAATGACAATGTACGAACCAGTGCCGATACGACTGACCCCTCATATTTTCCCCAGACAACCCAAGACCCCGCACAAACGAGTTCTATAACGCAAGATAGCTCTGATGCCAGAAAAGAAGCTCTAGCCCAACAAAGCATTATTCAGGCGGGAAAAAGTGCAAGTCAGATTAATATAGCCGAGGATTGGTGTAGCAATATTACAAGTACCGCATTTAACATTTTGCGCTGCACTGGAATTTTTCTTTTATCTATAGGAAACAAAATTCTTTGGGTCGGCGGAGTATTTTTGAACTATTCCATAAAAATTACCGTGCTGGAGATGTCAAATATTGTAGACAAGACCGGGGTCATAACCGCCGGCTGGAAAACCTTCCGCGACCTTGCCAATATGTTTTTCATTTTTATTCTGATTTACATAGCTATTATGACAATCGTGGGGGCGTCAAATATGAACACCAGAAAATCGCTAGTGATGGTCATAATCATTGCCATGCTCATAAACTTTAGTTTATTTTTTACCAAAGTAGTAATTGACGCCTCTAATATTCTAGCCATTCAATTTTATAATTCAATCACAACAGGAAAAGATGATTTTGATAATGGCCTTTCTTGGGCTTTTATGAATTCATCCAGACTTACAACCATTTATCCAAGTGAGGGGAATATAAGCTTTAACCCCAGAGCAGACGCAAAAAACTATACAGGAAGCCGTATGATTTTAATAGGATTTCTCGGCTTAATTTTCTCGGTCGTTTTAGCGTTTTGTTTTATTGCAATTGCCGTCCTTTTTGTTATTCGTTTTGTAGTTTTAGTTTTCCTGATGATGCTGTCTCCGCTAGCTTTGTTGGGGCTCGCCGTAGTAAAAATGGAAAAAATTTGGCAACAATGGTGGTCCACACTAATGCGCGAAGCCATTTTTGCCCCAACAATGATGGCAATGCTTTGGATTGTTGCAAGCATTATGAACAATCAACAGTTTGTTGATTCACTTTTCAAACAAAGCCGGCCCAGCATGCTTGCTTTGGCCAGTGCTGAAAGTGTGGGCGCTTCGGGCACACCAATTGTTGTGGTCAACTTCGCAATTTTGATTGCCATGTTAATCGGCGGAATAATTATTTCCAAAAGCTTCACCTCATCCGCCGGCGGTGCCGTTTTGGGTATGGCTGAAAAATGGTCAAGGAAAGCTGTGGGGGGTATGACACTTGGATTAGCAGGAAGAGTTGGGCGCCAAACACTCGGAAGAGGTTTTAACGCTGCGGCAAACTCGGGCGCCATGGAACGTTTGGTGGGACGGAGGCCTTTCCTTGGTGGATTAGCCATGAAAGGAGCCCGGGGAATTGCAAGTTCAAGTTTTGATGCTCGGGGCGCTGGGCTTGGTGGCGTTGGTGAAACGTCTGGCAAAGGTGGTTACAGTAAGTGGGTTGATGACAAAAAGAAAAAAGAAATTGAATTTGCTAAATCATTAAAAACAAACGTATACGCTGATGAAAACACAAAAAAGTTTGTGGGGGGACACAAAGAAAATATCTCGAGAGAAAAAAATAACATAGCTCGGCTACAAAGAGAAGTTTTTGAGACCAAGAAAAGAGGAGGTGATTCGTCTATGCTTGAAGCAAATCTTGCTAAAGCCATTAGATCTCGGGATGAATCGGCTAAAACTATAAAAGAGGTCGACCAAGACAGAGCACTTTCAACAACCGCAACTCGAGAATACGGCCGCAACATAGCCGGCACTATTTGGGACAAACTCGTCAGCAAAGCACAGACCAAAGCGCGAGATGAAATTGAAAAGGGTTATGATAAAAGAGATACTGAGTGGGCAGGCGAGCACCGAATGGGTGAAATTAATAGGGAAATTGAAGAAATAAATAGACAAATGGGCGAGGATATAAAAAACATGGTGTCTACAAATAACGTTATCGCCAAATATGAAGAAAACACTTCTAGACATCAGGAACAGATAGATAAAAATCTTGAAATAATACGCAAAGCAGAGGAAAATAGACAACGAAATATACATGACCCTGGAGCTATTCGCGCCGCCGATGAAGCTCGCGCGCAAAACCAAACTCTCAATCAAAAAATCGATAATTTCAAAAAAGACGTCGAGGGCATAAAAACTAATAAAACATCCGCGGAACAAGCTGTGAGGGGAGAAGCCGAGCGAAGGATTAATGAATTAAATTCAGAAAAAGCCGATATTAAAAAGAAAAAGGACGAAGCGGCAAAACTAAAAAGACAGGCTGAGGCATACAAAAATGTATTTGATGAGGATAAGGGGGGAGCAAAAAAATCCGAACCGAAATCCACTCCACCACCACCTCCAAGCGATGACAACCATTAGAGTATAATGAAATAAAATATGCACGATGACTTACAAAAAAAGTTTGACTCGCTTCCGGAGGACTTGAAGGAAGCGATTACCTCCGTTGATTTTGCCGAGTCATTGCAGACAATCGGCAAAAATCGGGAGCTTCACTTAGACCAGCTTGACCAGCTTTTTGAGCAGGTCGGTTTGGTTCTGCTAGGAGAAATTCATCCGGACCAATTCGGGCCAAGGGTAGCCAAAATGTTCGGCCTCTCTGAAAGCGGTAAAAATATGTTAGTTAGAGATGTTGATGAAAAAATATTCAAGCCCATTCACACGTCTCTAATGTCGCTTTATGAAAAGCCGGCCGAAGTTCCGATAATTCCCCAGAAGCCCGCGGAGATTAATCCGCCCGCCCCGGTTATCCCCCACGAATCCGACTACAGTATGTCGCGCGATGACATCCTTTCGGCAATTGAGAATCCACAGGTGGCAAAACTGGAAAATGAATATGTTCCCAGGAAGGCGTTTGAAACGAATGACCCTCACGCCTACTTGGAAAAAAGAGTGGAAATGCTAAAAAAAATAGAAAGTCAATTGATGAAAATTGAAACGCCCTCCGCCAAAAAGAAGTCGCTGTCCGAGGAGGCCGTTCTGGTCGCCAAAGCAAAGGTGGGAAGAAATGACGACCGACGATTTACCCGCCAAAATTTTGCGAAGCAAAACTTAGGCGGGCAGGCAACCGACGACGAAAAAAAAATACCCCCAGAACCTTTGCCCCCAATAACCGCGCCGCAACAATTGCCTAAACCGGCTGACAAACTGGAAAAAATGGTGCAAATCCCAAGACAAATTGTGAATGTAGTATCACCAATTTCTGCAAATAAAACAGGACAAAGTGGCACTTCTAGCAGTTCCGACCCTTATAGGGAGTTAGTTTAGCTTCCAGCTGTCAGCTTTCGGCTTCTAGCTTTTATGATTAAATCACACAAAGA
>CAYHJR010000012.1:0-15648 GCA_964357075.1 uncultured Candidatus Saccharibacteria bacterium | reverse complement strand
CTTCCGATCTGATGCAATGCCCACAAGCGTAGTTGCAAGCAGTGGTCATGTCCAAGTTCATGGAAAGCGGTCCAAAGTTCTCGGGCATTTCCGGCGGAGTGTTACCTTTCAAGAGGGCCGCGTTCATCGCCCTTTGCCACTTTATGTACGAAATGACCTTGGGCAGAACTGATTCCTGACGCAATTTGGCGGTGAAGTCATGGCGCTGGTCGAGCTTTGGGCCCGGTGGTGCTGTCTGCTTTGAGTTTGAAGTGAACCCAAAGCTTGGTTGTTGGCTGTGCTCGGGGTGAATCTTTATCACCGTGGTTGGGCTCATCGGGGACTCCTGATGTTGGTTTAGCTTCGAATATTTGTAGAACGGTCTAGTACAAGACTAGTCTTATATAACGCTAGCACCTTTCTCTATAGGCGTTAATCTTTACGGTTTTGCTTTTGTGGGGTAAAAGTATAAAAGTGTTTGACTTCATAAAGGCCGATGGGCGGGTTAAGAAAATCACGTCTTATTGTTTTCTAAAATTGTTGTGACTAGTGATAAAAAATAAAAGTTGTAATGTAGGCAACTCATTTTGTGACGCTTGATTATTAACAGAAAATTGCCCATGATACCTTAATTATTTATGCCAGAAACCGACCAAAAAAGACGCGCCCAAGAGGCTCTTCGGTGCGCCAGAGTAGCCTTACGGTCCTTGTCTAAATTGCCAGACCATGGTTTTAATAAAGCCATTTCTCTGCTGGAAAATCGCGTCGGAAACATAATTGTGACTGGAGTTGGCAAATCGGGTTTTATTGCTCAGAAAATGGCGGCAACGCTCACTAGCTTGGGACACCGCGCTGTTTATCTAAGTCCCCTGGACGCGCTCCACGGCGATTCCGGAATTATTTCGAAAGGAGATGTAATAATTGTCTATTCTTTTTCGGGAGAATCGGTAGAAATAATACGTTTGATTCGTCACATTAAAGATATTCTGGAATGTCCCATTATAGCGGTGACAGGAAGCAAAAAAAATAAATTAGCTCGCCTTAGCGAAGCGGTGGTACAAACTAATATTTTAAAAGAGGGAGATCCTTTGGGTTTGGCGCCGATGGCCTCAACTACCGCCTCCCTTGTTGTGGGGGATATGATAGCTTCCGCACTTACTTCGCCCGAAACATTTCAAAAACATCATTTTGCTCGTTTTCACCCATCCGGCAATTTAGGATTATCTTTGAAAAAAGTTAAGGATGTCATGGTGGGTAAAACTGCCACCCCGACCGTTACCGAAAAGGACTCTTTTACCAATGCACTCCATGCAATGACCGAAGGTAAAAGGGGGGTTGTGGCGGTAGTGACGGAAAAAAATAAATTGGTGGGAATAATTACCGATGGTGATATTAGACGCATAGTGCTTGAATACGAATCTCCCAAAACCCTTTTGATTAAGAAGGTTATGGTAAAATCTCCCAAGACCATTTCCAAAGAAGCGTCTCTCAACGAGGCGATTGAAAGAATGAAGAAGCATAAGGTTACCAGTTTGTTCGTGGTTAATTCAAATAATATTTTAGAAGGACTTCTGCATATCCGTCATATAATAGTGCTTATGAATTAGAAGGGCGAAACCCCTCTCGCGGAATCAAAATCTTTCTAAGTTAACTATGGCATTAAATTCGCAAGAAAAAAGAAGTCGCGAATGGCCGTTCAAACGAGTTTTTTTTCTTTTGGGTATTTTTAATGCGACAATTGCCGGAAATCGGAATTTAAGCCAAATTTTTATTTCAAAAAATTATGATGTCCTCCAATCTTTTCAGGGTCTCATTTCAAGCGAAATAGAAGCATTCGTAAAAAAAGGATTATTTAAAAAACCTGTCCGTACCATAGGGCAAATGAGCAATACTTTTTTTTCAATACTTTTTCTTTCTGTTGTTTCTTCTATCAGCTATTTTTTTCTTTTGGTCATGAGAAGAAAAATACTAATATATTCGGTGGACAGAGTAAGTTTATTGCCGGAAGGTATAGATGAACGGTTAAAGCCGCTTTATCGGGTATTGCATAAGTGTGGGGTTGCTTATATTGAAATTTTCCACACCTCCACTCTCGGTGACTTTTTGAAAAATTTTTTGAAGCGTCGCCGGCCAGCACTGTATTTGGAAGTGCTTGAGCCAGTAATTTCGATTATTCACCTCCTTGTTTTCTCCGGGAAATCAAATTTTTCTGTCGATAGTGTCGTTTTGCCGGAAGAATTGTCATCGGAGGAGAAGAGGTTTATTTACTTTCTTATAGATAAATATGTAAAAGAAGCTTTGCGTTTCCCAATTAAGATACGCCTGTTAACCGCTCTTTTTTCTTTGTCTAATGTTAAAATTTTCTTTTCAATAGATGATCCGCGATATTACAATTCTCTTATTGTGGCGTGCAGAAGAAATGGCATCGTCTCGTATGCCATTCAGCACGGTCATTTCACCAAGTATCATGTGGGTTGGCTGAAAACCTCCCCTTTGAAGGCGGAAAAAATCAGTCCCGATATTTTCTTTGTCTGGAACGAATACTGGAAAAAGGAACTTTTACGCCTGGGGACTTATTTCAGGGAAGATTCTATAGTCATAGGGGCGCCTCTTTCTTATGGCAATATCAATCCAAAAATCTTCTCCGATAAAAATAAAATAGGCATACTTATCCCTAGGGAAAACAGACCTCCTTATAAGGAAGTGCGGGAATATATTGAGGCGTTTCTTAAATGTCCCGCAATCAGTGTCTTTTTTAAAGTTCGCCCGGGTATTCCTGTAAACATTCAGTTGAAGGAGTATGGGCTAGGAGAGGATCACCCTTCCTCGCTTCAGGTAGTTACAGACCTTGCAAAAGCGATGCCTTTCATAGATATGGTGGTTGGTACCTACTCCACACTTTTGTATGATATGGTGGCTTCCGAAGTACCGGTGGCCATACTTAATACCTCCTCTGATTACGGAGAGGGAATGGTAAAAAATGGTCTTGCGGAAAAGATTTCACTTACCCCCTCACTGTGCCAAGATGTATTAAGAATAGCCAAGACGCCGAAGAATATTCTGAAAGAAAGAAAGGACCGTCTTTTGGGAGAACCGGAAAAAAGCATTGATTCTTTATTGTATGAATCCTTGCACAAAGGAAATATAATTTAAAAAATGAATAATCTTATAAAAAAAATAAAATACCCGTTCTATTTGTTTAAAATAGGTTTCAAGGCCGTTTTTCATTATCCAATCTACAAGCTGGATGTTCAGGACGCGAATTATAACAACTATTGGGATGAGAAAAGCGACGGATATTTTATAGGTGATTGGCAAAAAGATCGCGCCGATATAATAAAATCTGTTATAAAAAAAGAAAAAGTTGGTTCTTTGGCTGACGTTGGCTGTGGAGATGGTAGCGTGCTTGCTTACCTTAAAAAATCTATCCAAGGAGTGGAGGCGATTGGGCTGGATACATCCGAGGAAGCACTTTCTCGGGCCAAAAAAAGAGGGATTGAAGTTAAGCGCATTGAAGGAGAAACGATAGAAACAATACGGAAATTGCCGAATGTTGACTATATTTTTTTTCTGGAAGTGCTGGAACATACCGCTAACGCTGAAGAGCTTTTGAAGGCGGCATATGACAAGTCGAAAAAGGGGGTATTTTTTTCATTTCCCAACACCGGTTTTTTTATTTACAGATTGAGGCTTCTTTTTGGAAAATTTCCGGCCCAGTGGAGAGTTCATCCGGGGGAGCATCTGCGTTTTTGGACCATTTCCGATTTACGCTGGTGGCTCCGGGCCCTTAATATGAATAACTACGAAATCTATACGTATCGCGGCATTCCAATTCTTAACTTAATTTTACCGTCACTTTTTGCGGCTGGTATTGTGGTCGTTGCAAAAAAATAATATGAAGAAAGAATTTTTTCATATATATAAATTAATCAGGCTTTTATCGAGGGCTTTTAGAAATTATAAAAAAGCGGTGCTTAGCATAACTGTCCTGGGTTTTTTCAGTGGTTTTTTTGAAGCTATCGGGATATCTGTTGTTATACCAATATTTTCTCTTATAACCGGGGGTCAAGATTCTGAATTATCGGCGGCGTTTAAATATCTTATAGATACTCTTGATATTTTTGGATTAAAACCGACAATGGCCACACTGCTTTTGTTGATAGTCATTTTTTTTATTTTAAGAGCAATTTTTCTGATCGTTGCCAATTACATAAAAGTTACAATTATTGCCAATTATGAAGCGGAAACCAGAGGAAGTATTTTGGAACTTACTTTACGTTCCCGCTGGTCTTATTTGATGAAACAAAAACTGGGCAATCTTGAAACCCTTCTTATGTTAAATGTAAGTCATGGCGAAAGACTTCTTAATTCTTTAAGTTCTGCCATGTTATCTTTGAGCACTCTTTTAATGTATTTGGTAGTGGCTGTTTCGATTTCTTTTCCCATGACGGCCATAACAGTTCTTTTGGGAATTATTTTATTTATGTTTTTTTATCCTTTAACTCGCAAAAGTCAGGCTATATCTTATGAAGTGGAAAAACTTAGCCGGCTTGTTGCCCATCATGTAAGCGAAAGTATTTTTGGAATAAAAGCCATCAAATCAATGTTCGTTCACGACTCTATTGTTTCAACGGGCAAACAATATTTTGAAACTTTTAAAAAAAACAGAATAAAAATTCTCTTCCTGGGAATGATTCCTGGCTCTTTATTTCAGCCGGCTGGGCTTATATTAATAGTTGGCCTATTCGCTTTCTTTTATAAAACTTCACAGTTCAATTTAGCGGTACTTGCAGCGGTAGTTTATCTTATTCAGCGCATTCTTCTCAATATTCAGCAATTTCAGAGTCATATACAGATAATAAATGAGTCCTCCCCGTATATCGCGGAGTTAATGTCATACAAGGATGAGGTCTTGTCGGCGAATGAGTGGCTGGGCGGCAACAATAAATTTTCCTTTGATAAAGAATTTAAATTCGAAAATGTCAGTTTCCAATATTCAAATGAAACTCCAGTATTAAAAAACATTAATTTATCAATAATTAAAGGCAAAATGACTGCAATTATTGGTCCATCCGGAGCCGGCAAGACGACTATTTTTGATATATTTCTGCGTCTCTTAAATCCAGATAATGGCAGCGTAACTATAGACGGAGTTAATGTTGATTCAATAAGAATGGAAGAGTGGAGGAAAAGCATTGGATATGTTTCTCAAGATATTTTTCTGATAAATGACACAATAAAAAATAATATTAAGTTTTACAATGAATCTATTTTGGAAAGCGATATAAAGGAAGCTGCCCGCAAGGCGAACATTCTTGAATTTATAGAAAGTTTGCCGCAAGGTTTTGATACGCAAGTTGGAGAACAGGGGGTAAATTTGTCAGGAGGGCAAAGACAGCGCGTCATCATCGCCAGAGCTTTGGCTAGAAAGCCGAAGCTTCTACTTTTGGATGAGGCTACCAGCGCGCTCGATGCTGAATCCGAAGGAGAAATTCAAAAAGCAATAGAATCTCTGAAAGGGCGTCTGACGATTGTGGTAATTGCCCACCGACTTTCAACGGTATCGAAATCAGATACCATTATTGCCATCGATAATGGTAATGTCATAGAGCAAGGTTCTCCCAGTGAGCTTTTGGCTAATCCAGAGTCGTATTTCTCAAAGGTTCAAGCCAATGATTTTTTATAGTTATTATGAACAAAAACAATAAAAAGAAAATATTTTTGATTTGGAATGGACCGCAAAAAGAGGTTTTGCCGATGATAAAGGGCTTAGAATCAGAGGGACATAAAATAGTTTATTACATTGGAAATGCCGCTAATCACGGTGAAGAACCGGATTTCTCTGGCATTGTCTATCACGAAGATTATGAAGCGCGCTTTGGCAAACCCGCCAAAGATTTTAAAGACAGTAATTTCCCCCCGCCCGAAAACGAGCTTTTGTCAAAACTTTACAAAGCCGAATCACTTTTTCTAATTATGTCTAATCGTAAGTTAGATACGCCTGATAAATCGATGACGACGGATGAAAAAAGACACTTCTTTTATGACCTTGTTCGTTATTGGCATGGCATTCTTTTGAAATTCGAGCCGAACGTTATAATTTTTCCGGCTGTACCGCATAATGTTTCTAATTTTACTATTTACTCCTTAGCCAAAATACTCGGTATTAAAACAATTTTCTTTCAAGAGACGTGGGCATCAGATCGTATTTTGATGCAATATTCTTATGATAATACAGCTCCACTACTACCCAAAGCATTAGAGAAGCATGCTGGAAAAAATTATACTGCGGATGATTTGGAGCTAGATTTGAAAGTGTATTACACCATTCAAACCACACCCGAGCTTGATGCCACGCCGATTGATGTGAAGGAGCTTCTTGATGAAAGAAATAAAACGACTGTTGTTAAAAAGATTTACGACAAATTTAAGTTTATTTCGGCAAGTTTGCGTGATTTGTCGATATTTGAAAAAGCATACCGCTCCATCAAACGCCACTTTGAAGAGAATCTGAAAACAGAATATGAAAGTTTAGAGGTTGTTCCGGATTTAAATAAAAATTTTATATACGTGCCTTTGCATTGGCAGCCGGAATGTACCACTAGTCCCTTGGGGGAAAAATATGCCGACCAATTGTTAATGCTTGAAACCCTGTCTTATTCTTTACCTTCGGGATGGAAGATTTACGTTAAAGAACACCCTTTTCAGTGGTCAATAGACGGCGTTTACAATTACACCAACATGCGCTACAGGGGTTACTACAAAAAAATGGCTGCTTTGCCCAATATTTTTCTCCTTCCCGTATCAACCAATACATTTGAACTTGAACCAAAAGCGCGCGCAGTGGCCACCGTTGCTGGTCGTGCGGCATTGGAGGGGATTTATCGCGGTACACCCGCTTTAATTTTTGGCAATCCTTGGTATATGAATATGCCAGGACTTTTTCGTATCGGTGGCACCGAATCCTGCAAAAAAGCACTGAATAAAATAAACGGCGGTTATAGGCCGGATAAAAAAGAAGTATTGAGATATTTAAAGGCCTTTGGTGAGGTTTCTGTTAGAGGATATCTTGAACCGTTGGCGAAAGAAAATTCTTCCTTTACGCCAAAGGAGACAATGGAGCACATTCTTTCCATACTTTTACCCGAACTTGAAGAGTAAATAAAAATATTGATATTTTCTAAAAAAGCTGTTAAATTAGCGACCATTCTACTGAACCAGTGTTTCATTAGCAAAACTCAAGTTATTTTATGGCAATAGACATTCTAAACGGCAAAACAGTCCTTATAACCGGTGGCACCGGTTCTTTTGGTAAGGGGTTTTCCAAATACATATTGCGTAACTCTAAACTTAAAAAGCTAATAATATTTAGCAGAGACGAGTTCAAACAGGCGCAAATGCGCACCGAATTTCCCGATAAAAGATTGAGATTTTTTATAGGCGATGTCCGTGATTTACAAAGGCTGGAGAGAGCTTTTAATGGGGTTGATGTGGTAATCCATGCCGCGGCTTTAAAACAGGTGCCGGCTCTTGAATACAATCCTTTTGAGGCGGTAAAAACAAATATCATTGGCAGTCAAAATGTGATAGATGCGGCTATCGATCAAGGCGTTAAAAAAGTTATTTTTATTTCAACCGATAAGGCGGCGGCACCCTGCAATCTTTATGGCACCACTAAATTGTGCGCTGAAAAACTTTTTGTCAGTGGAAATTCTTATACGAGCGGGGAAACTCTTTTTAGCTGCGTGAGATACGGCAATGTTGTAGGTAGTCGTGGCAGTGTTGTGGAGATTTTGCTTAATGGGCCAAAACAAACCAGCGTCACCATTACCCACGAAGAGATGACCAGATTTTGGATTAATTTAACGCAGAGTTTTAAACTGGTTGTTTTTGCTTTAGAAAATATGATGGGGGGAGAAGTTTTTGTGCCAAAAATTCCAAGCATGAAAATAATCGATTTATTCAAAACGCTAGCCCCAAAAGCAAAAAGAAAAATCATCGGTATCCGTCCGGGCGAAAAGCTTCATGAAGTGTTATTAACTAAAGAGGAATCAAGACACACTGTTGAGTTGGAAGGACACTATGTTATTCTTCCGGAACATGAAGATATTTTTGACTCAAAAAATCGGTACAGAGAAATATTGGCTAAAGGGAAAAAATTACAAGAAAACTTCAGTTACGAAAGCCATTCCAATCCTTCTTGGCTCACCAAAAATGAGTTTAAAAAAATAGTGAAGATGAAACACTAAATTATGATTCCTTATGGAAAACAACACATTACTCCCGAAGATATAAAGGAGGTTGCTAAAGTCCTTCAATCAGATTTCTTAACCCAGGGTCCGGTCGTTTTGGAATTCGAGAAAAAATTTGCCGAATACATTGGTTCCAAATATGCTGTTGCGGTAGCAAATGGTACGGCGGCATTGCATCTCTCGGCGTTAGCTCTCGGCGTGAAGAAGGGAGTCAATGTTATAACCACGCCAATCACATTTGCCGCTTCTGCCAATTGCGTTTTATATGCCGGCGGGAACGTGTTTTTTGCTGATATTGATCCTTCCACGCAATTACTTGATATAGAAAGTGTGAAATCTCTTTTGAAAAGTAAAGACAGAAATTATTTTAGTGGAATAATCGTGGTTGATTTTGCGGGTAGTCCGATTGACCTTGAAGCATATAAGAAATTGGCTGACGAATACGGCTTTTGGATTATTGAAGATGCCGCTCACGCGCCTGGTGGATTTTTTACTGATAGTAAAGGGGGTCGGCAAAATTGCGGTAATGGCAATTTTGCCGATTTGGCTATCTTTTCCTTTCACCCTGTAAAACACATCGCAACAGGAGAAGGAGGGATGATTACCACCAATAATAAAAATCTTTATGAAAAATTACTCCTTTTGCGCACCCACGGCATAACTAAAGACCCGCAAAAACTTTTGGAAAATCATGGCGGGTGGTATCAGGAAATGCAGGAATTGGGATTTAATTATCGTTTGACAGATATTGCCGCGGCTCTAGGTATTAGCCAACTAAAGCGGGCTTCTGAAAATCTAAAACGAAGAAGGGAGATTGCCAAAAAATATGCCGAAAGCTTCAGCAAAAATAAAGTTATTTTTACGCCGCTTGCGGTTCCAGGACACGCCTATCATCTCTTTGTTATTACAATTCCTAAGCGAAAAGGACTTTACGATTATCTCAAAACGGAGGGCATTCTTGCCCAAGTGCACTACCTTCCGGTTCATCTTCATCCGTATTATAGTCAGTTTGGTTGGAAGCGCGGGGATTTCAAGGTAGCTGAAAAATACTACGAAGAGTGTCTAAGTTTGCCGATGTTTCCCTCCCTTACTGATAAAGAACAAGATTTTGTTATTGAAAAAGTTTTGGAGTTTTTTAAATAAAATAAGAGATGAGTAAATTGGCTAAAAAAATCGGCATTATATCCCAAGCCCGTATGAAGAGCACTCGCTTGCCTGGCAAAATAATGCTTTCAATTAAGGGTAATCCCCTGCTTTATTATTTTGCTAAACGCCTAAAACAAAGCGGCGTGCCTTTATACATAGCTACAAGCACCGATCCCAGCAATGATATTATAGAATTTTTTGCCAAAGAAAATAAAATTGCTTGCTTTCGCGGTGATGAAAATAATGTTTTGAAACGTTTTTATGACTGCGCCAGAGAAAATAATCTTGATGTCATTATTCGCATTACTTCCGATTGCCCGCTCTCTGATGGTAGGATGCTTAAGGATGCTTTGAAAAAGTATCTTTCTTTCAAGGACGAAAATGTTCACTTTTCAAATTGCGTGGAATTGACTTACCCTCATGGTATGAATTTTGAAATATTTTCTTTTAAGTTGCTTGAAGAGGCGTATAAAAACGCTAGCACGGATTTTCAAAAGGAACATGTTACGCCATACATCATTCAAAATATTTCCGGTAATGTAATATTGAAACATTATAAGCGGGACAAAGATGCCAGCCACTATCGTATCACTGTGGATACTTACGAAGATTTCTTTTTGATTAAAAAATTAATTGAAGAATATGGGGCGGACAAGAAGAATACCGAAGAAATAATTTCAATTTTTGAAAAAAATCCGAAGCTTGTTGAAATTAACAAGCCAAAACAAGCCCATGTTTGGGGTACTGGCAAAAGCGCTTAACAAAAAATTATGCAATCAAAAGAAGCCATTGTTGTTTTAACCGGCGGCTTTAGCCTAGATAAGGATGGAAAACTTATAAGCAGTGACTTTGAAAAAGGAGAGCGTGGTCCGCCGGGGAGTATTATAAGAATGCTTGCGGCGCTATATCTGTATCAAGAAAACCCAGACCGTTTGATTATTGTTTCCGGCGGGCGCGGCGAGTGGGACGATTTGTTGCCAAAAGAAGAGACTTTGTCCGGAGTTTTGAAACAAGAATTGATTGAAAATGGAGTACCGGAAGAGAATATCATTGAAGAAAATAAGGGCAACAATACCTACCGACAATTACGCGCCCTTTTGCCAATTATAGAAAAATATAAACTAAGTTCTATTCTTGTAACTTCCCATTCTCATCATTTGCCGCGAATTGAGGCAACGCTAAAATACTTACCGGAACTTTCGGAAGTTATGAAAATCGCCAAAACTGTCTCGGCTGACGATATTGTGATTAAAAAAGATCCTTCTTGGAAGAAAATTATTAAAGAGGCCTATCAGCGGGAACCCACTCTTACTATTATTGCCAAAGAAAAAATAGGCACAGAACAAATTAAAAACGGGACCTATAAGTTAAATAAAAAAACGGCATCCGAAGACGCCGTCTGAATGACGCCGCGAGGCGTCATGACCCAAGGAGAGATAGGATTTCTGCCGCCATTTTCTCGGCGGCTTCTCCTTTGTGCGTCGGGTGAGGATAATACTTTTCCTGCGCCCTATGCATTGAATCAAAACCGCCGATCGAGAGCAATCCCCTGATAGCTCCTGCGATTTGTTCGGGATCATACACCGCTCTCGCGATGCCCATTTCCTCGCGTTCCCACTCTGAAGTTCCTTTTTTTTCCTGCATCCGTTTCAGGAATCCTTCAGAAAGAAAATCGATTACGGGAATCCTTTGACAGGCGGCTTCAATTGCGATCGCCGAGCCCCCCGTGATGACAACATCCGCGCGGGGGAGTAGCTCTTGCGAGCTGATAACCCCCTTCTCATACAGACGCATCGGGACGCCCGCCTCGTCAGCCCATTTCTGGTATGACCCTTTGTCATTGAGGTCACCCGGGTGAGAGCTCACCGTGAGAACGTAATCCTGCCCGAGGACCCTCATTGCCTGTAAGACAGGCTTGAGAAGGGCTTCGTTTTCTTTAAACTCCTTCGCGGTCGAGACGAGCACCATTCTGGTGTCGTCGGAAAGGCCAAGCCGGGCATTGACTTCCGCTCTTGTCGTCGGCGGATAGAACGCGGCCTCAATCACGGGACTGCCCGTGACCACGACCCGAGCGTTCGGAAAGTATCCAGAAGCATCCTTGCAATCGTCTTCCGATTGGACGAAAGCAAGAGATACGGCATTCCGTGCAAACTCAAACCACGGCGCCCGATACACCTTGAACGTGTCGGCGTAAACAACGAGTGGTTTTCCGGTCATCTTGGCGATTCGCATCGCCAAAGCTTCTTCCCTTGAAAGAAAATCTGAGGAAGAGCAGCCAGTAACGATGACGTCGGAACAGAGGCAGGCCTCCATGACTTCGGAAAGGTACGAGAAGTCGCCCCGCCTGACATCCTCGTTTGAGTTTAAAGCCGCTTCCGTTTTGGCAATATCCTTTCCATTCGCCAGAAAGCGGGTAACGTCAAAACGTCCTTCCAGTTCTTTGGCGATGGCACTAAGGCCACCACACGGGGCCACGTCGTGACCCACTACGATGAGGCGCTTCATGTCTATCCTCCATTAGGTTTTGATGCCACCCTATATGGGAGTGGCACCCTTTGTACTGTGCTCTCTGTATTGTATTACAAATTCCTCCATATGTCAAGATGACCACGACATAGGACCCCTCACTGGAGGGGTTTTGGACTAAAAGACACGGTGTTATTTTTTGTTTTTGAAAGCTTCAAAGATTGCCCGAACTTCTTCCAATTGGCTGGCGTTATTAACTTCCTTTCTGTCGTAATTTCCGACAGGTGCTTTAATTTTGTATCCGTTTTCAATTGCCCGTAATTGTTCCAGGCTCTCGGCAATTTCAAGCGGGGTTTGTTTCATTTTCACATACGTTTGGAGAAAATCATAGCGGAACGCATACATACCCAATTTTGAATAATAATTTTTATACGGCGTTTTGGGAAAAGGGATGGCACAACGTGAAAAATATATAGCGTTGCCATTACGGTCCAGTATTGTTTTGACCGTGTCCGGGTCCGCCAATCTTTTCTCGTCCTCGCAAGGCGTGGCGATAGTTCCCATCAATGCCGTTTTGTCTTTGATCATTTCTTTGACAAGTTGGTCCACCGCTTTTCCTGGCACGAGAGGCTCATCTCCTTGTATGTTGATGATGAGGTCTGGTTTAAATTTCTTAAATTTTCTGGCAGCTTCGGCGACTCTGTCACTGCCTGTTTTGTGTTTGCTTGAAGTCATAATGACATCGCCGCCAAAACCACGGACAACATCTGCGATTTCATCGCTGTCGGTTGCAACAACAAGCGCATCTAGAAGTTTGGCGCTCTTTACGTGTTCCCATGTGTGTTGAATAAGCGGTTTGCCGCAGATATCAGCAAGCATCTTGCGAGGCAAACGAAATGAATTTAAGCGTGCCGGTAAAACTCCCAATACTTTTATTTTTTTCATATTTATAAAAATACATTTTTTTAAAAATAATGTATACTTGTCAATATCCAATTTGTATTCTAGAGTGTTTGAATTATGAAAAAACTAAAGGAATTTAAAATTGGCAATAAAAAAGTGGGCGGTAATAATTCTTGTTTTATAATCGCCGAAATGTCGGGCAATCATAATCAAAGCTACAAAAAAGCCATTGAGATTATTGACGCCGCGGCCAAAGCGGGGGTGGATGCCATAAAACTTCAGACATTTAAGCCGGAGGAACACACTATTGACTGCGACAATGATTATTTTCAGGTCAAAGTGAACGATGCATGGAGAGGTGAGACCCTTTATAATCTTTATAAAAAAGTATATACGCCGTGGGAATGGCAGCCGAAATTAATAAAATACGCTAACTCCAAAGGACTGATTTGTTTTTCATCTCCCGGGCACATTAGCGCGATTGATTTTTTACAAAGACTGAATGTGCCGGCCTATAAAGTGGCTTCCTTTGAAATCGTT
Organism: uncultured Candidatus Saccharibacteria bacterium; assembly: GCA_964357075.1. Classification (GTDB taxonomy): domain Bacteria; phylum Patescibacteriota; class Minisyncoccia; order Phycocordibacterales; family JAKFXT01; genus JAKFXT01. Next base: position 2,362 of record CAYHJR010000012.1, on the reverse strand, counting down.
GACCCGGCCTTTTTGACTCGTCTCGGCAAAACAAAAAAGCCGGTTATAATTTCACGCGGTATGGCCTCAATTGCGGACATAAGCTTTGCCGTAAAAACTTTAAGAAAAGCAGGTTGTCCTCATATCATTGTTCTTCATTGCGTCAGTTCCTATCCGGCCAAACTTGAACAAATGAATGTGCATACCGTTCCCGATATCGCTAAAAGATTTAATGTTGTTTCCGGACTTTCCGACCATTCGCTCGGCATTACCGCTTCAGTTGCCGCCGTAGCCCTTGGCGCATCCGTTATTGAAAAACACTTTACGCTAAGGCGCAGTGATGGCGGGCCCGATGCGGAGTTCTCGCTTGAACCGCACGAGATGAAAGAATTGGTTCAGGCAGTGCGAGATACCGAGAAGGCACTGGGCAAAGTTTCTTACAACATAGGCAAACGAGAGGCGGAAAATATTGTTTTCAGGCGCTCTCTTTTTGTAGTTGAGGATATTAAAAAAAGAGAAAAATTTACCAAAGAAAATGTAAAATCTATTCGACCCGGATATGGCTTGCCGCCAAAAGAGTTGTCAAAAGTTTTAGGTAAAAAGGCGAAAAAAGATATTGTACGTGGCACACCGCTTAGCAAAAAATTAATTACATAAAAATCGTGGCTACCATTACTCTCGTTGCTGATAATCCAAATAGCTGGATTATGCCGTATGCCAAAAAACTCAGGCAAATTCTCTCAAAAAAACATCAAGTTTTTTTTGTGAATCATCCAAATAAAATACGGAAAGGCGACATGGTTTTTTTCTTGAGTTGTGAAAAAATCGCCGGGCCGGAAATCTTATCCAGAAATAAATACAATTTGGTGGTGCACGAAAGCGCCCTGCCAAAAGGGCGTGGCTGGTCGCCTCTGACTTGGCAGATTATTGAGGGAAAAAACAATATCCCGATAACCCTTTTTGAAGCCGAGATTTCTGTTGACAGCGGAGAAATTTATTTTCAGAAGATAATGAAATTTAAGGGTGATGAGTTGGTGGACGAATTGCGAAAAATGCAAGGAGAGAGCACAATTGAGCTTATCCTAAAATTTGTAAGAGCGTACCCTAAAATTTCCGGTAAAAAGCAGAAAGGCAAAGCCACCTATTATCCGCGCCGCCGGCCGGAGCATAGTGAGCTTGATATAAGAAAACCACTAAAAAATCTTATCAGTCAACTGCGCGTGGCTGATAATGAGCGTTATCCGGCTTTCTTTTTCTACAAAAATAAAAAATATATTCTGAAGATTTATAAAGAAGATGTCAAATAGCGCCTCGCAAAAAAAGAATATTCTTATAACTTGCGCCGGAGGCGGCGGTCCGATTTTCTTGGCGCGCGAATTAGGCAAGTCGCACAATGTTTTTTTGGTTGACGGGGGAGATCAAAACGCGGGACCGCATCTAGGATTTCCTTTTCAAAAAATTCCTTTTGGAAATAGTCCGGAATTTTCCAAAGCCATTAAAAACTTGGTGGAGAAATGGAAAATTGATTGCTTGGTGCCGGGGGCGGATGAAGAATTGTTGCCGGTAGCGAAAATATTGGAAGAAAATCCCAAACTTATGGGGACTGTTCCTTCGGCGGATTTTATTTCTTTATGCCTCAATAAAAAGAGATTGATGGAGGAACTCTCTAAAGATGGAATATCGAATCTCTTGGGTTTTAAAGAAAAAAAGGATGTGGTTTACCCGGCTATTATAAAGCCGATTTTTGGCCGTGGTTCGCGCCAATTCCACATTATAAAAAATGCCGATGAGATGGAAGGATATCTAAAGCTTTATGGCGAGAAATTTGAAGATGTTTTGTGCCAGCCCTATATTGAGGGGGTGGAATATACGGTCTCGGTTATAGTCAATAATAAAAATAAGCTTATAGGCATTGTGCCTAAACGCATCATTGAGAAACGCGGCATTACGCGCTCGGCGGTTTCCGAATATAGCCAAATAATAAATGATGTTAGCAGGGCTATTGTAGAAAAATATAATCCTAAAGGATTATTTAACATTCAGCTAAAAATTTTTAAAGGAGTGGTTTATATTTTTGAAATAAATCCCCGACTTTCGACTACCTCCGTTTTAACCGACAAATCCTTTGGCAATGAAGTGGAGCTTTATATGAAATATTATGATGAGGAAACGATAATTAATCCGCCCAAACTTAAGGAAAAAATATTTTTATACCGCTATGACGAAAACATCTTTGTCTAAAAAATTTCTTGTTCTGGGTGCCACGGGCTTTTTAGGTTCTGCATTATTGAAAAAACTTCAGGGAGGGGGGGTAAGCGTGATGGGCACTTCAAGAACCGCTTCTGCTGGACCGGGAGATCTCCTAATTTTTGATTCTGCAAAA
>CAYHJR010000011.1:0-16118 GCA_964357075.1 uncultured Candidatus Saccharibacteria bacterium | reverse complement strand
TATGATGAGGGAATTAGAAGCCGAGAAGTGCCAAATGTGGTGGACGCATACATAATATTGACAAATAGTCAAGAAAATAGTATAGTGTAAAACAGAGGTGTGGAAGTCCCTGCTTCCACCAAAACAAGAGGTGATAATCCCATGACACAGGTTTTTGTTTTGAAGTGTAGGGCCGACAGGAAAGCTCTTCTGTCGGGTAAGTCGGGCAGGACCGCGCTACCAGCAGTGGCCAATGTGGCCACGGAGATTACCCCGATGGTGAACGCGCGCCCGTCGCCAGTACGTGCTTCCAGGGAGACCTCGTGGGTGCCGGAAAAAAGGGTCTTCATTGGCAAGCCCGCACCGCTCCAGGTGGTCAGGGTGAAGACCGGGGGTCCCTGTCCGAAAATCATCGTCTATCACACCTGCAAGGCGTAGGACACCTTGCAGAATAGAACGCGCAATTCCTCCGGATTGCGCGTTTTCAATTTTGGTGGAGACGGAGAAATTCGAACTCGCGAAGGTTTGACCCTTACACGCTTTCTCCCACACATGGCGGAGGATGGGAGATTCGAACTCCCGATGCCTTTCGGCATACATGCTTTCCAAGCATGCGCACTAGACCTCTATGCGAATCCTCCGCCATGTGAAGGGATTGCAACTTTCAACCAATTGCTTCGCTCTTGGGAAAGTTGGTTACAATCTTAGCGCACTAGCCTGCCCCGTAGGAAGCTTTACTTTCCTTCGGGGACCACTATGCGACACCTCCTTTGGTAGACAAAAACAATAACAGATATAATATTTTTCTCAAAAACGAACGCGCCCCGTCTTTAGCGACGCACGATTGCATAAAATAATAAACATTGTATAATATATAAGTTCTTAGCTAGACAGTCGCCCCTGCTACTTTAGAGTAGCAGGGGAGGAAAGTCCGAACACTTACCTCTAAGCAATTAGTGGTTAAAACGATAGCGGGTAATTCCCGTCGTGCGTAAGCACAGAGTTGCGAACAGAAACGATCCGGTTAAGTCCGGCTGAAACGGCAAAATACTTATTGGGGTGCAAGGCCGTGTCCAACTCCAGTTTTGGTTTTTAGAAAATTATTAATCAAAACTGGGGTTGGAAGTGTCGCTTGAGTCAATCAGTAATTTTTGACCTAGATAAATGGCTGTCGCTTTGCCAAAGGCAAAGTACAGAATTCGGCTTATCAGCTAAGAACAAATAAGATGAAAACGCCCCGCCCAAAGCGGGGCGTTTTCTCTGAGGTTTAAAGGGTTTGGCAAGCCTAAAGTATTTGCTATACTTGTCTCTATTATTACTATTAAAAAGGGAAATCACTATGGAAGTAACAGAAAACAGGGGTCATGGGCATAACACTTTTTTGCGTCTGGGAGCCAAACTTTTCGTCGCCTTTGCATTTTTATTGCCGATATTTTTTGTTCCAAGCCAGGTGATTACTTTCCAATTCAGCAAGGCCTTTTTCCTGGTAGTTTTTGCAGTTGTGCTTTCTCTCATATTTTTGATCACTGCTCTAAAGGAAGGAAAAATCTCTTTCCCCAAAAGCTACACTCTTTTGGGTCTATTTGCGGTTTTGATTGCCTATGTCATTTCCGGAATTTCGAGCGACCAGCCGAGCTTGTCTTTGCTTGGGCAGGGATTTGAAGTAGACACCGCTTTTTTTGTTGGTCTCATGGCAGTTATTTCTTTGCTAGTGCCGATGTCTTTTCGCTCCAAGACAGCGCTTTTTAACATCTATCTTGCCTTAGTGGGGGCTTTCTTTTTGGCGGCGTTATTTAACTTGATTCGTTTTTTTGCCCCGTCGGTTTTTTCTTTCGGTATTTTCACCTCGACGGTTTCCAATCTTGTTGGTACCTGGAATGATTTGGGCGCTTTTGCCGGATTTGTCACTTTGTTCGCTCTTATTTCTCTCGGTGTTTTGGAAGTGCGCGGTCTTTGGAAATGGGCGCTTTATGCCGCTCTCGTTCTCGGAATATTATTTTTGGCCATAGTTAATTTCCCGACAGTTTGGGTTATTGTGGCGTTTTTCTCTTTGGTGTTTCTGCTTTATTTTATTTCTTACGCCAAACACAAAAACGGGACGCCGACAGTTTCCCACAAGATGAAGGGGGTTTCACTTTCGTCGCTAATTGTTCTCATTATCTCAATTGTTTTTATTTTGGCGGGAAATTCTTTGGGCAACAGGATTTCAAGCGCGCTTAACATTGTGCAACTTGAAGCCAGGCCCTCTTGGGCGACAACTTTCCAAATCGCCAAGGAAACTTTGAAGGAGAATCCTCTTTTTGGCGCGGGCCCCAATCAGTTTGTGGGCGAATGGCTCAAATATAAGCCGCAGGCGGTCAATGAATCGCTTTTCTGGAATATTGATTTCGTTTCCGGCATTGGAACAATTCCGACCTCCTTGATTACGCTTGGGGCTGTCGGCATTATCGCTTGGGTTTTCTTTTTCGTTCTTTTTGGAATAGAAGGATTTAAATCCATTCGGAAGTTACGCGGAGACGCTTTCACTCATTATTTGGTTTTCTCCTCCTTTATAAGCGCGCTTTACTTCTGGTTGATAGCTATTTTTTACACTCCCGGTCACGTTGTTTACACCATGGCTTTCCTCTTCACGGGAATTTTTGTTTCCACTTTGGTTTTGGAGGGAGTGGTGGAAGAGCGTCATATTAATTTTGGAGATAATCCCGGTAGAAGTTTTATCGGAAGTTTGGCGACCATTGTACTTTTGCTTGGCGTCCTAACTTGCGGTTATTTGGCGACAGAAAGATTTATGGGTTACGCCATGTTTAATCGCGCCATTATTCAATACGGAGCTGATCGCAATTTGGATTTTGTGGAAGAAAAAGTAAAACGCGCTTTGGCAGTTGAAAAGAGCGATGTATTTTTCCGAACTCTGACGGATATTTATTTGGCCAGATTGCAAGAATTGGCAAACAGACAGCCCGCTGACAGTGAATTGGAGGCCTTACGCAATCAGTTTCAGCAATATTTGACCGGCGCGGTTTCGAGCGCGCAGGCGGCGACAAACGTCAATGGCGAGAGTTATCAAAATTGGCTAAGTTTGGCTCGAGTCTACGGCAGTGTCGTCCCTTTCGGAGTTCAGGGCTCATATGACCAGGCCGTCGCTTCGTACGATAAAGCGCTCTCTCTTTATTCGGCTTCGCCGTCAATTTATTTGGCCAAAGCTCAATTGGAAATGACAAGCGGTAATACTCTTAAGGCGCGCGAATATATAAACGAAGCGCTAAAGCGAAAAAGCAATTACACCGACGCCATTTTTCTTTTGACGCAAATCGAAGTGGCGGCAGGCAATACCAAAAAGGCGATTGAAACAGTCGGCTCGGCGACTCTTCTTTCGCCGACCAACCCGGTTTTATTCTTCCAACTCGGCCTTCTTAATTACAATGACAAAAGTTTCAGCAAAGCGGTGGAAGCCTTTGAGCGGGCCGTTTCACTGGAACCGCAATACGCCAACGCCAGATATTTCTTGGGTCTCTCTTATGACAGGTTGGGCAAAACGGATGTGGCCATTTCGCAATTTGAAGAAATTCAAAAGACGAATCCCGATAACGAGGAAGTGAAACTCATTTTGGAGAATCTTCGCGCTGGCCGCTCGCCGTTTGCCAGAGTGGAGCCACCGCTCGATGATGAGCCGGAAAAACGAAAAACTCCTCCGGTTTCCGAAAGTCAGCAGTAACCGTAAAACCCGTCTCTTAAGTACAATAGGGGAATGAATGCCATATTTAGATTTCTAGGCCGTGACGTTGGAAGTATTCACCATGCGGCTTACACTCTTGCCGTTTCGGCGCTTTTTACGCAAATTTTGGGGCTTATTCGCGATAGATTGCTCGCCGGCACCTTCGGCGCCGGCGAGCTTCTGGATATTTATTATGCCGCTTTTAAAGTTCAAGATTTTATTTTCTACGCCATCGGCTCCCTTTTGTCTCTGGCTGTCTTAATACCGCTCGTTTCCAACCGTTTGGAAAATGAAGGAATAGAAAAGACAAGGCGGTTTTTGGACGGCCTTTTCAGTTTTTCTTTTCTTCTAATCGCGATTTTCGCTTCCATCGCTTTTATTTTTGCGCCCCAATTGGCCGCTTTTATTTTTCCGGGTCTTATGGGCGGTGTCTATGAAAATGAACTTATTTTTCTGATGCGATTTTTACTTTTGTCACCGTTCTTCTTTTCTTTTTCCGGAATTTTGGCAAGCATTGTGCAATTGCATAATCGTTTTTATATTACCGCCCTTTCTCCTTTGCTTTACAATTTCGGCATTATCATTGGCATTGTCTTGTTTTACCCTTTATTCGGTCTCAAAGGTTTGGGAGCCGGGGTTATTTTGGGGGCATTTCTCCATATGGGAGTGCAATTGCCGTTTGTCATTAAAAAAGGATTATTGCCCCATCCTACTTTGTCAATTTTATGGAGCGATATGAAAGAGGTTTTGAATCTTTCGTTTTTTCGCGGCGTTGGCATCAGTATTCAACAAATAATGCTGATTTTTATTTTGGGTTTTTCAACCACGCTGGCTTCGGGTTCTGTTTCTGTCATGACTTTTGCCCAAAATCTGCAAGGTATTCCACTTTCTCTTATCGGCGCCTCGTATTCTGTGGCCACTTTTCCGGTTCTTTCGCGCTTTTTTTCGGAAGGGGACAAAGGCGCTTTTATTCTTCAATTGCAAAGCGCCGCCCGGCATATTATTTTTTGGTCCGTTCCCTTCGCCGCTCTTTTTATAGTGCTTAGAGCGCAAATAGTGCGCGTCATTTTGGGTTCCGGCGCTTTTTCTTGGAGCGATACGCGCCTCGTCGCGGCTTGCCTGGCCCTTTTTGCGGTATCGGTTGTCTTTCAAGGACTTTCCCTTCTTTTGATTCGCGCCTATTATGCTTCCGGCCTGAATAAAGAAGGACTCGTTGTCAGCTTAATTTCGGCCGTGACGACTGTGGTTTTTTCTTACGCCGGCGTTTCTCTGTTTGAACAAAGCCAATTGGCGCGCGACTTTTTTGAGAATCTTCTTAGAGTTGAGGGTATTAAAGGGTCTTCCGTCATAATGTTGGCGCTGGCTTTTTCAATCGGCTCTTTTGTTAACACCTTTTCCTTGGCGCTTTATCTGCGCCGGAAATTTTCCTTTGCGTTTAATATCGGAGAAACCGCGTTCCATTCTTTTGCCGCCTCCGTTTCAATGGGGTTTGTCTCTTATCAATTTTTGGATTATTTCGGCACTATTTTCAATTTAAAAACAACGTTGGGAATATTTTTGCAAGGTTTCTTTGCCGGGGTTCTGGGAATTCTTTTTGGCGCCTTTTTACTTTTGATAATGAAAAACAAAGAAGCTCTCGAAGTTATTTCCGCCATCAAGCGCCGAATCAAAGGAGAGGAAATTATCGGCCCGCAGGAAATTTAGTTTTTGTTTTTGGGGTATTCTGCTAGTATGAGCAGTGCCTTTTCCTTATGAATAATATTAGAAATTTCAGTATCATAGCGCACATAGACCATGGGAAATCAACCTTGGCGGATAGAATGCTTGAGGTTACGGGGACAATTGAGGCCAGGAAAATGAAGGACCAAGTGCTGGATTCTATGGAGCTTGAGCGCGAGCGCGGCATCACTATTAAAATGACGCCGGTTACTATGCACTACAAACTGCAAACTAGTGACTATCAGCTAAATTTAATTGATACGCCCGGCCACGTTGATTTTTCATACGAAGTTTCGCGCGCCATGAAAGCGGTTGAAGGGGCAATACTTTTAATTGACGCCACACAAGGGGTGCAAGCGCAAACATTGACTACGCTTCATATGGCGCGCGCCGCCGGACTTGTCGTTATTCCTGTCTTAAACAAAATCGATTCGCCCTTGGCGCGCATTGATGAGGTGACAGATGAAATTGTAAAAGTTTTGAAATGCGAAAAGAAAGATGTATTAAAAACGTCCGGCAGAACCGGTGAGGGAGTGCCGGATCTTTTGAAAGCAATAATTAAACGTGTTCCCCCTCCGCAAATTACAGAAACGAGAGGTTTTAGAAGCTTGGTGTTTGATTTCCAATATTCCAATCATCAAGGAGTTATTCTATACACCAGGATTATTGATGGCGCCGTTAAGAAAGGCGACGACTTGATTTTAAAAGCGGTTAAGGAAAGATTTCAGACGCTTGAAGTTGGCACTTTTAGTCCGGAGCCGAAACCGAAAGAAAGTTTGTCAGCTGGGGAAATTGGTTACATTGTAACGGGAATAAAACGACCCGGGGTCGCGTCCGTCGGTGACACGGTGACATTGTTTAGGAATCAATATGAGGCCTTGCCTGGGTATGAAATACCGAAGCCCGTTGTTTGGGCCTCTGTTTATCCGGAAAGTCAAGACGATTTGAACACTTTGCGTCAGGCGCTTTTGCGTTTGAAATTAACCGATTCCTCGCTTTCTTTTGAGGAAGAACAATCGGGGTCGTTGGGGCGCGGTTTCCGATGTGGTTTTTTGGGTATGCTTCATTTAGAGATAATCACGGAAAGATTGCGTCGAGAATTTGATTTGAAACTCATCATTACAACACCTTCTATAATTTATGAGGTGGTACATGGAGCGGGGCAAAAAAAAGGACAAAGAGAAAAAATTTATACCCCTTCACTTTTCCCCGACCACGGGGTTATTTCCGAAATCTATGAGCCGTGGGCCAAAGTACAAATCATTACTCCGGTGCAGTATTTGGGAAATATTATGCAATTAATGTATAACCACGAAGCGGAAGTGGGGGAAACGACTGATTTTGGCGATGATAGGACTTCTCTCAAAGTTTTTATGCCGCTACGCGAATTGATGAGAAACTTTTTTGACGAAATTAAAAGCGTCTCTTCCGGCTTCGCCTCGCTTTCTTATGAAATGATGGAAAATAGAAAGGCGGACGTGGTGCGAATGGATATATATGTGGCGGAGGAGCCGGTAGTGGCTTTTGCCCGGGTGGTTTCTAAATCCCGATTGCAGGAAGAGGCGGAAAAAGCGGTGGAGAAACTTCATTCGGTTTTACCCAAACAGCTTTTCGTGACCAAAATTCAGGCCAAGGCCCTTGGACGCATATTGTCCTCACGCACCAAAGAAGCGCTGAAGAAAAATGTCACGGCGCATATGTATGGCGGCGACATTACCCGCAAAATGAAACTATGGGAAAAACAAAAACGTGGCAAGGAAAAACTCAAAGAGCGCGGCAAAGTCAACATCCCGCAGGAAGTTTTCCTGAAGATGATACGCGGCAACGAGAACTAGTTTGTAGTCACTAGTTTGTAATTTGTAATTGAAGAGATTTGTTTTGCACGCTACCAACTAGTGATTAGTGACTACGCACTAATTGTGTTATTGGAAAAGGACAGGCAAAGAGAAAAGGATCATACTTAAGATGATAAGAACACTCACGCCGGTCCAGAAGTATTGGACTATCTTTTTGTGTTTTTTATTTAGAAACATGAGGGAAATCCTAGCATATTATTTCCTTGATTTCCATGTGTTATCATTTCGGGATGGATTCATTTGAGAAAAAACGGCGCTGGCGCAATTTTACGCACTCAAAAATAACTCTTTTCGTGTTGCTCACAGTTTTACTTGTCGTGGGGAGAAGCACTTGGGGTCTCTACGCTAAGAGCAAGGAGGCATCCGTAAAAAGGGAGCGATTGGAAAAGGAAAGTAAGGATTTGGAAAATCGACTCGTCTTTTTGCAGGAGGAACTCGCCTCATTAAAGACGGAGGAAGGAGTTGAGAGAACTTTGAAACAAAAGTTTAATATAAAGAAGGAGGGTGAGGAGGTGGTGGTTATTATTGATGGCAATAATACCGACGAAAAGGCCGGCAGTGGCGCAAAAAAGAGCTGGCTCGGAGCTTTCTTTGGCGCCATTACCGATATTTTTCGCTAGTGCGGGTAGGGGTAATCGAAACCCCGTCTCAACCTTGGGAAGGTCGCATTCTGCCACTAAACTATACCCGCGATTATGTGTCAGCTTAACAAAAAAGTGACCGGGAAAGAAGATGTGATATAATTCGCTTTCTAGTAGTTTTTGTTATAATAAGCATTATGAAAAACGTCACAATTTATAGCACTCAAACCTGTACTTATTGCAAAATGGCCAAGGAGTTTTTCAAGGAGAAAAACGTAAATTATACTGAAATTGATTTGGGAGCCGATGCCGTAAAAAGGGAAGAAATGCGAGCTAAAATGGAAGCGGCCGGACAGGGCCTGGCTGTTCCCATAATTGAAATAGATGGTAAGTTGATTTTGGGATTTGATAAAATGACAGTTTCAAAGGAACTCGGAATTCCGGCATAAGAATAATAAATCTAAAAGTCAGCAAAAATCCTCCGCCTTAGGCGGAGGATTTTTGCTTATGTTATAGTGTTTTTCGTATTGCCCACGTAGTTCAAGGGACAGAACAGCGCACTCCTAAGGCGTAGATGGCCGTTCGACTCGGCCCGCGGGCACAGAAACTTGAGGATAAGTGAATTATTCGTGCTCGCAAAGCGTGCTATAATTTTTGCGGTAGTCGGTCGTGTAGTCCGCATAAAATCCGCGTAGTATGGAACCATATCAAAAAGCACTATTGGAACAAATTGCTAAGCAGGGCGAGGAGAATAACAAAATTCTCAAAAGTTTGCGTAATAATTCAAGGTGGGGAATGTTTTTTGGCTTTATTAAGTGGGCAATAATAATCGGGCCTTTGATTTGGGCTTATATATATTTGCAACCATACTTTGGAACTATAAAAGATACATTTCAAAAACTTCCCGAACAAATGAAAACTGTTCAAGGATTAAATGAACAATTTAAAGGGGCTAAGGAATTTTTTACAATTCCTTCTAAAATTCCACAATAAAAAATAAAAGTAGCTATTAGGTGTTAGCTTTACGGAATAAGAAAACTCCGATAATATGCTTCATGTTTGCCGAGGTAGCTCAGTTGGTTAGAGCGCGTCCCTGAAGAGGATGAGGTCGGCGGTTCGACCCCGCCCCTCGGCACCAGTTATGAAATTAGAAGGAAAGCATCTCACTTTTTATAGGTATGTCTTCTACTTGGCATTACAGCCGATAGCAATATTTATTTTGGCTATAATCCTAAATTTTGTGACTGGACATACTTTTGTATTCTCGACTATTATAGCGTCGGCTTTCTTGATTGTATTAAGTCCAATAATTATTGTTGAAGGAATATGTCAAATGACTTTTATAAATGGATTTATTAAAAAAATTTTATTAATGTTTTTTGCAATCTTACCGCACTTGATATTTTTGATTTTGTTAAATTTTTAATTTAATGTCGGGATTTAGTTTCTATGTTGATTTAACGCGCAGACGTGTTTGTTTATTTTTATTTATTTTAGGAAGGCGGATTACCAAAAGTCCGAATTTTTCCTGGGCTTCCGCTTCGTCCGCCTCTATTTCAGCCGGTAGCACTATGGTTCTCATAAATTCGCCCCAATATAATTCTTTAAGAAAATAATCACTGTCGGAAACGGTGGCGTCAGCCGAACGTTTTCCCCTGATAGTGACGGAGTCCCTGGTAATAGAAACATCCAAATCTTCAGGACGAACTCCCGCCACCATGCATTTTATAACTATAGAATCCGCTGTTTGATGCACGTCGACGGCCAATTGCCCGATGTCGCTCTCTTCTCCATTTGTTGATTCGGTCCCATCTCCACCCAAGGCGTTGATTTTTACTTCGTCTTCATCGTGAAGCGAATCCATATTTACCGCCCCGGTTAGTCGTTCAAAAAATGATTTTTTTGGTTTGTCCATACGAATGGTTACGAATTATATCCTGTCTGCGTGCGGACACGCACAGGCAGGCGAATGATACGAATCTTATTTGTGACATTAGTAGTCATTCGTTGATTTGTACTTAATACACGCAACTTTTATTGATTCTCTTGGCTCTTTCAAAGAAGAGAAGCAAAACTATGACACCGGCCCAGAGAACGCTAAAAACCGCAAAAACCTTATTCTCGCTTACAAGTATATAAAAATTGAACAGGGCGTGCAATGAGACGGCTAGAATAAATCCGATTGTCGTAAAGAGGCGCTTGGTGTTCGGCATTTTGCAAAAAGCGAAGGCCATAAAGATACCGATTGTGGCGGAAGACACGACATGGAGCAAAGTGGAGCCGACGAAGCGCAAATTTCCCGTGATTAATGATTGTATAATGGCGCCGTTGTTTATAGGGTCAAACAAGAAAAAAGCGTTTTCAACAGCGGCAAAACCCAAGGCGGCGGTCAAAAGATAAATCATATTATCAATCGGCTCATCATTCTCGCGGCGTTTTAGGACTACAAAATAGGCGGCGGCGAATTTGACGAATTCTTCAATACTGGCCCAGACGATTATGAAAATTAAACCGGTAAGCCCGATACTTGCTTTGTCGGGGAAGGGGATGTGGGGTCTTAGGAAATTTTCAATCAAAAGAGCAATCAAAGTGGCGACCATGCCGGCGCAAAAAGTGGCTACAATTAAATCTCGCGGTTCGGGCGAGAGACGGTCTTCTTGAAGCCAAAACCAAAGCCATAATACCGCCGGCAATATTCCGCCGACAAAAGCAAAGAAAAAAGTACTGGTATCTATCATTTATTAAATTGTTTCAAATTTTGGCACATTTTCAACCTATGAACCTTAACAAATAACATTCTAATCCGCCTCAGGCGGATTAGAATGTTATTTGGCCTCGGGCCACTTCTCAATCATTAAAAGTTGATTGTTGCCAGGCAAGGATTGCCAAATTTCTTCTGTAATAAATGGCATAAATGGGTGAAGAAGTTTCAAACAAGTTTTGAGTGCATGACTAAGAAACCACTGCGCCTCATATTTTTTCTCGGCATTCCCGCTTAAGAGTTCTTTTTTACAGGCCTCTATGATGATGTCGGCGAAAGTGTGCCAAACATAATGATATAGTTTTTCTCCGGCCAAATAAAAACGATACTCCTCAATATCTTTGCCAACATCAAGGATGAGTGCATTCAATTGCGTTTCCACATCAATCATTCCATCGGTTAATGCGGGTTTCTTTTCGAAGTTAACCCCGCCGGTATTTTCAAGAACAAAGCGAGTGATATTCCATAATTTGTTGGCAAAATGTTTGTATGCTCTGACCTTATCTTCTTGCAGAGACAGATCGGTTCCCGGGGTATTGCCAACGACTAAAGCCATGCGCAGTGCGTCCGTCCCGTATTTTTCCGTGAGAGTAAGCGGACTGATGACATTGCCTTTTGATTTGCTCATTTTTTTCCCTCTGGCATCGTTTACCAAGCCGTGAAGATAAACTGTATTAAATGGAACTTTGCCGGACAAGTACAAACCAAAAATAACCATACGAGGCACCCATTTAAATATCAAATCATGCCCGGTCTCCATGGTGTTTGTCGGGTAGAAAGTCCCAAAATCTTTTCCATCGGGAAAACCTGTCACCATAAGCGGCCATTGTCCCGACGAAAACCAAGTATCAAAAGTATCCGTATCTTTTTCCCAGCCCTCACCTTGGGGTTTTTCTTTACTTGCGATTGCTTCACCTTGGCGTATCCACGCCGGAATGGGGATTCCCCAGACAATTTGCCTTGAAATATTCCAATCAATTGTATTCGTCATCCAATATCTGAATATTTTTTCGTAATTATCCGGTATGAATTTTATTTCGCCGCGGTCAACCGAATCAAGGGCCATTTTGGCGAGTGGTTCCATTTTGACAAACCACTGATCTTTTACTTGGGGTTCAATTATTGTGTTGCATTTGTAACATCTTTTGACTACATTTTTATATTTTTCATCAACGCGTACAAGGAGCCCTTTTTCTTTCAGTTTTTCCACTACTTTTCCTCTGGCTTCTTTTATATTTATTCCGGCAAATTCTTCCGCGATTCCTAAAAGTTTCCCGCGCCAATTTATTATTTGCTCGACGTCCAAGTTGTATTTTTGGGCTAATTCAAAGTCCACTTGCGAATGCCATGGCGTGATTGTCATTACCCCCGTGCCGAACTCCATATCGACTGCGGCATCTTTTATGATGGTGGCTTCAATCGGTCCGTTGATCCATTCAACCGTCATTTTTTGACCTTGTTTGTACTCTTCGTATCTTTTGTCATTGGGATGCATCACAACGTATTTATCGCCAAACTTTGTTTCCGGTCTTACGGTTCCGATTTCAAACGGTCCATATTTGAAATAATAAAACGGTGAAACTTCTTCGGTTGATTCGGTTTCAACTTCGGAAAGGGAAGTTTGATGTTTTGAACACCAGTTAACCGTTCTTTTGCCGCGATAAACTATTCCCTCATTAAACATTTTTATGAACGTATCTTGAGTTTTCTTCACAACATCGGCGTCCAATGTAAATTTTTCTCTGGACCAATCGCACGATGCTCCGAGCATGCGAACCTGGGATTCCATATTTTTTTTGTTTTCCAAAGTGAAATTTAAAATCTCTTTATACAAATCGTTTGGGTCCATGCCGAACCTGGAGCGCCCTTCCTTTTCCAGTTTTTTCTCATACACGACTTGGGTTTCAAATCCGGCATGGTCAGCCCCCGGAATCCACAAAGCTTTATAACCCTGCATTCGTTTGAAGCGTGTCATAATGTCTTCAAGCGTTATGAAGAGAGAGTGGCCGGCATGAAGGTCTCCGTTGGCATTCGGCGGGGGCATAACAATGGTAAAAGCCCCTTTGTTTCTTTCCGGTAAATTGTCGGGGTTGAAATATCCCGAATTCTCCCATTTTTTATAAATTACCCCTTCGGTTTCCTTGGGGTTGTAGGGTTTTAAGAACTTCCTTGGGATATTTGATTCAGGATTCATGATTAAAGAATCATAGCAAAAAAGACCAATTTTCTAAATATAAATATTTTTCTCTGTCGTTGCTCAAGCGGCCCATATGAGATATTGTTTGAATTGGGAATTGTACACACCATGCATCTTATTATAGGAGGGGCCCCATGAGAGTGAGAAAGAGAAATTTGTTTTTTGACTCGCTGGAGCTCATATTCTGGCCGCTCCGCAGATTTGTGATGTGGGAGTTCGTCGACACCCTCATCCTGTTGTTTCTCTGGATAGGGCTTTGCTGGGTGATATCCGGGAATATTCACTTGGCAGTGCTTGCCGGCTACTTTGCCACGGCGCTGACAATTTTCCCATGGGGTCGGCGCTGATTTTACAGCGTCAGATTGCCTTTGGCGCGGATTGCTTGCGATCCGCGTTTTACTTTTTTAAAAAAGGCGACAACTGCAATCATGATGGCATTGTCAGTGGAAAGATTTTTGTCGGGAATCAATAGTTTAGTTTTAGGGAATTCGTTTTTAACCATTTTTTCAAATTCACGGCGAATGTGGACGTTAGCGGAGACGCCGCCACCCAATATGAGAGTTTTAGCTTTTGTTTTTAACAGAGCTTTTTTGGTTTTTGTTATGAGGACATCGGTGGCGGCGTCTTCAAACTCCTTAGCTATCGCTGTTTTATATTTATACGATGCATCGTATAAATATCCATCAGTATTTAATTTTTTAAGAAGATAGAGGACAGCGGTTTTTAATCCGGCGAATGAGAAATCAAAATCATTGGAATTAATCATGGGGCGCGGAAGTTTAATTTCCGCCAACTTGGGAGTCGGACTCCCAAGTTGGCGGAGGTCTTCTGCTAGTTTGCTGATTTGTGGACCACCCGGGTAGGGAAGTCCCAGCATTCTAGCCACTTTATCAAATGCTTCGCCAACTGCATCATCGCGCGTAGCGCCCAATATTTTGTAAGAGCCGATTTTTTTAGCAATAACCAATTCGGTGTGACCGCCGGAAATTAGAAGAGAGAGAATTGGGTATTGTAAATTGTTAATTGTAAATTTTTTCTCAGATTTTTTTTGTAAAAAAGCTGAAAAAATGTGTCCCTCCATATGATTAATTGGAATTACCGGAACATTCCAAGCCAAAGAGAGTGCCTTGGCGAAATTAATACCAACCCAAAGGGCCGGTTCAAGCCCTGGGCCATTGGTAACCGCTATTAAATCAATTTTTGGTTTTTTTGTTTTTTTCAAAAAATTAATCAATTCATCAGCTAATCCAGTTTCTCTCTGCAACATTTTTTTTATTCTTAATTCTTGAATCTTAATTCTTGAATCTTTTAACGATTTTGCTTCAATCAGTACTTTCTTAAGCAAAATTGTTAAAACTCGCGCATGCTCGCGTTTTGCCATCATAGGGTATACCCCGCCATATTTTTCATGGAGTTTTACTTGAGAATAAAGCGCATTGCCCAAAATTTTTATATCCGTTCTTTTGCCGCGGGTTTTCGCCTCAATATACGAAATCGCAGTTTCGTCGCAGGATGTTTCTATGGCTAAAATTTTCATACCTTTTGAATCTAGCAATTTTGTTACCTCTGAGCAATAAAAAAGGCCCTCGCTTGCGCGAGGGCCCCGTTGCTTTGCGACCCCGGCCGAAGCAGGCCTACATTTGAAATTGTTGCCCGTTATTCTTGTTTTTGGCTGGAGTCGTCTGATTTCGGGTCGTCCAGATCCTGGTTTCCGCCTTGAATTTCAAGGTGGCGGGCGCTTGTGGCAAGTACTTTTTGAGCATATTCGCCGTATGCCCTCAAATGCTCATAGCGTTTTGCTGCGTATTGGTCTCTGTTCAATTTTTGTCTCCCCAAAAAAGATCTGAAATTGGCGCTTTTCAAGCCGCCCCGAATTTCAACAAACAAAAATAGGCGACACTTCTGCCGTCTTTATTTACTTGTCACTGGACATTATAGCTTATGGAAGTTTTATTGTCAATGAATTTTCGTCCGGTAGCTGTATTCTCTATACGAAATATTGAATATAAAATATTAAATATTAACCTTGCGACATATGCCAAATGACGGTACTTAAAATAGAGAAAAGGGCAATTTGATAACCAACATCAATTAGAAAAAGGGTTTGGGCGCGTTTGCCCCAATGTGGCGGAACATTGGTATAAATTAGGTCGCCGAACCTCAAAGTGACGACGAAGCCAAAGCAAAGCAAGAGTCCGATTTGCAAAGCGTTTAATAAACTGGAAACTTCGGTTAACGATAAGAAAACGGCAACAGCGTAAGACGTGGCAAGCGTTGAAACAAAGCCATAAGCGATAATTCTGGGCATTTCTTTTTTACCGCTCTCGTCCCAATTTTTACCATTGTCTCCGCGCGCCTCCATCCACGGCTTTTGCCAGAGTATTGGCGAATACCAAGCCCAGCCGACGAAATAGGCGACAACAGTTGCAACCAAAACTGCCCAAGGGTTTATTACTTCGAACATTTTTTGCTAATTATTAGTTTTTAGTAATTAGTAATTAGCAATTAGTATAAAACTATTCTGTAAAACAAGACAGAAACAAAAGGGGACAGGCGCGCCGCGCGCCTGTCCCGTCACTCTTTTCCCTCGTGCGGACTCGTGAAGATGAGCCCGCTTCCGGTCGCAATCCAGAAGCTTATACACCAGGCGGTGGCGATTCCCGCCACGATAAACGTGCCAACCATGAAGTCGAACATGGGATTACCGCTTCCCACGACCTGTGGCTTGGGACGCCCGGGAAATTTGATGTTGATGATGTTTCCCGTCCCTCCGTCATTTGCCGCTGGCGGGGGAGAAAGTTGGTGCTGGAATCTTGTCTCCATGGCGACCCCCAAAGTTAGTTGAAGAAGGACTGCCTATTTAAAGTATGAACGCGCAATAATATTTTAGCAAAGGAAAACTATTTTTTCTAATACGGGATTTTGCACTCTTTAAAACAGTGAGCCCCGCGATTGAGTTGGTAAATTTGTTCGCGTCCGGAGCGTTCACTTCCCACCGCTCCAACCGAACGCAGGACTTGAAGATGGTGAGTTATGGTCGGCTGTTTGAGTTTTAATCGCTTGGTGAGTCCAGATACTGTCATTCCGTCATTTTCTTTACCCAAAATGCAAACCAGCTTGTAACGGCTTTTCTCCCCGACAACCCTGAAGCAGTCCGGACAGAGCTCCTCTTCGTCATTAAACGAATGTGGTAGCCATGAGGGGCGGGGGTAAGTTTGCCCTTGATTTTGGGCTTTTTTTGTAGTCCCCATAGCCCTTTTTGTTCTTTTCCCCAATATTTTCTCGGTTTTGTTATTCATAGATACGTATC
>CAYHJR010000010.1:0-16171 GCA_964357075.1 uncultured Candidatus Saccharibacteria bacterium | reverse complement strand
ATGGTTTTGGCTGTTTTGGGAATAAGATTTCGCACTTTTTCCGGCCATTCAAGGGCAATTAAATTTTCCGGATTTTTTATTAAATCGTCCCAGCCCAAAATTTCCAATTCATTTTCATTTTCTATTCTGTAGGCGTCAATATGAATGAGAAGCTTCCAGTTGCCAGCTTTCAGTTTATAGCTTTTCATGATTATGAAAGTGGGGCTCAAGATGGTTTTTTTAACACCAAGGATTTTGCCAAGAGATTTTACAAAAGCGGTTTTGCCCGCGCCCAAGTCCCCCTGAAGCGCCAAAACCCTTGCCTCCCCCAACTTGGAGGTTAAACCTCCAAGTTGGGGGGGTGTTAGAATTTTGGAGAGTATTTCTTCGGCGAAAGAATCCATTTCAGAGAGATTTTTTATAAGTTTTTTCACTATCAATTTATATCACAAAAAAAGAATGGCCGGTTCGCTTCACACGAACCGGCCCGAAACTGCTTTAGCGTACAGCCGCGTCTCCTGCGCGGCGGGCGCCCTGAATCGCCAAATCCCTTTCTTCTTGTTTTTTGGCGAAAGCGCGATCGCGCCCCAGATTCCGAGAGTAGTCGTAGAGCTGACGCTCATACGCATTACGCGGAGCGCAATACTGCGACGGGTATTGCGCGAACCCGTTCGTGGTAACCTGGGTCTGCTCGGCGCACATTTCCGCCCACTGGTACGCCAGCGAGCGCTGATCAGCCACCTCATTCTGGCGGTTGTACATCACCCGCTGATTGAATGCGCGCTGACACTCCGAGCCCGCCCAGTAACCCTGTTCACGCTGCACGGCCTTACAGGCCTCGGCAGTAACGAATAGGTCGGACTGCACCCAGCCCGAACTCCCAGAACCAGAGCCGTTGAGCGTCCCACAGCCCGAGACCAAAACCACGAGCGCCACCAAGGTGGTGCGAAACAGGTTTTGAATCAGCATTGTCGCCTCCTTAAAGTTGTACTGAGCTTAGACAAGGCCTTCGCCTTACCTTTCGAACGCCATTATACACCATTTGGAGAGAAAAGTCAATATTTCGTGGTAACGCAAATTGTGTAAAGCAAAGCGCTCCCGCCGCAAATGTTTTTACGTTTGCGGCGGGAATTCGTATCATTCGTGTTCATTCGTTGATTGGCGTCGTGTTACCATAGTTGCTATGGTCACATTTGACGAAGATAAGGCCAATAAAAAAGTAGACGAACTTCACAAAAAGGAAGAGGAGGAGTTGGCCATGATGCTTTCCCAAAAATACGGGGTTGAGTATTTGGATTTGTCGCGCATTTCAATTGAAACCGATGCTCTGCGAATTTTGCCGGAAGATGAAGCTAGGCGCGCCAAAGTGGCTATTTTTGAAATAACCAATAAAAGATTGAAAGTGGCGGTGCTCTCCCCTGAAAACGACACGTCCCAAAGCACGCTCCAAGATTTGAAACGCAAGGGTTATGAAATTCAAAGTTTTATGGTTTCCAAGGCCTCGCTCGAAAGGGCTTGGGCGCGTTATAAAGAAATTTCTTTTGCTTCCGAAACCAAAGTGGGCATACTGGACATATCAAATGAAGAAATTGAAAGCTTTCTTTCCAAAGTTCACACCCTTGCCGACGTGCAAATTTTAATTCAAGGGGTCTTGGGACAAAACAAAAGCTACAGAATTTCGCGCATTTTAGAAATTGTTCTCTCCGGTGCCTTGGCTCTTGGCGCATCTGATGTTCATATAGAGCCCGAGGAATCCGATACGCGCTTACGTTATCGACTGGATGGAGTGTTAACTGACATTCTGCGATTTGATAAAGAGACATTTCAGCTGGTTCTTTCGCGTATCAAACTTCTTTCGCGTTTGAAATTGAATGTTAAGGGAATCGCGCAAGACGGGCGCTTTTCAATAAAAGTTACAAACAGCGAAATAGAAATAAGAACTTCCATTTTACCCGGAGCATACAATGAAGCCATCGTTCTCCGCATACTTAATCCAAAAGCGACACAGGTTGGAATGGAAGAATTGGGCATCCCAGAAAAACTTTACAAAATTTTGGATAAAGAAATCAGAAAACCAAACGGCATGCTTTTGACAACCGGACCAACAGGGTCCGGTAAAACCACCACTCTTTACGCATTCCTGCGAAAAATTCACACGCCGGAAATTAAAATTATAACGATTGAAGACCCGATTGAGTATCACTTGCCGGGAATTGTGCAAACGCAAGCCGACCACAAACAATACACTTTCGCGCAGGGACTGCGCGCGGCCCTACGGCAAGACCCGGACGTTATCATGGTTGGCGAAATTAGAGACGATGAAACGGCCGAAATTGCCATTCAATCCGCCAACACCGGACACTTTGTTCTCTCCACCTTGCACACCAATTCCGCCGCCGGCGCTTTCCCCCGCCTCATTGACCTTGAAGTTAATCCGAAAATTATCTCCTCCACCGTGAACCTGGTTTTGGCGCAACGACTGGTTAGAAAATTGTGCAAAGAATGCCGGAAAGAAATACCACTTGAGGGGAATAATAAAAAAATTGTTGAAAATATTTTAAATGGAATTTCGGAAAAGCCGGAAGAAATTCAAAAAGAAAAAATTTGGCAAGCGGTCGGTTGTGAAAAATGTAGCGGCCTAGGATACAAAGGACGCATTGGCATTTACGAAGCTATAAAAATGGACGAGACGATAGATAAAATAATAAATCAAAATCCGTCGGAAGCAGAAATTGAAAAGGTGGCTAAAGTGCAAGGAATAATGAATCTTAAAGAAGATGGGGTTATAAAAGTGCTACAAGGAGTGACCACGCTTGAGGAACTAAGTCGTGTAGTTGATTTGGGAACATAACTTCAAAACCTGTAACGTGTAGCCCGCAACACCCAACTCAAGCTTATTAGAAGTAAATTGGCTATCATTAAATCTAAATTATGAATATTTAGGGGGGAGGGTGAAAATTAGAAAGCAGATTTTTGCAAAGCGCCACTAGTCAAAAATTGACTTATGGTTAGAGTGCCAAAAGAACTTTGAAACGAGTTTAGGAGAAAATTGATACGGGGCAAGTCAAGCTCAATATTCTCTAAGGGATACTTTAAATGCGAAGCATAAAAAGTTAAGAATTTTCCTGAGGATGGAATCAGCGTTTTACCTAAAAAGGTAAAGACCAAGACGTCCTTGCGAAAACACCAGTAGGTCCGGAGACCCAATTCCTTAGAGAATACTGCGCTGGATTTGATAAGAATTCACAAAACTGTAATTTTGAGCAAAAATAAAAGCCCTATTTAGTGATATACGGCTATAAACACTCTAGCATATTAGAGGTTTTCTGTCAAGAGCTAAAATCATTTTTATTTTCTCTCCTTTTCGCGTGTTACAATTCTTAAAAAAGCGCCACCTGTCCCGTTAGAGGCCGCGGTTACGAAAAACAAAATAATCATCATGATAATAAAAGGTCGAGGTAAAAATAATATAAAGAATAGTTCGTGGGCGACTGCGATTGGCTTTTTAATGGGATGACCAAGAAAAAAACTTCTGATAATGAAATAGACGTTCATCTTGACCAGTCATTGAGACCTTCTTCCTTTGATGAATACGTGGGACAAGAGCAAATTAAGAAAAACCTGCGCATTTTGCTGTCCGCCGCGAGCGAGCGCTCGCACACGCCGGAACATTTGCTTTTCTACGGTCCCCCAGGGCTTGGCAAAACAACCTTGGCGCATTTAATCGCCAAAGAAATCGGCAGTGGCATAAAAATAACTTCCGGGCCGGCGATTGAAAAAGTCGGGGACTTGGCTTCAATTTTAACAAACCTCTCTCCCAAAGACGTGCTCTTCATTGATGAGATTCATCGCTTGAACAAAACGATTGAAGAAGTGCTGTACCCGGCGATGGAGTCCGGCGTCTTGGATATAATAATCGGTAAAGGACCTTCCGCCAGAACACTGCAACTTGAATTGCCTCCTTTCACTTTAATTGCCGCCACAACCAGAATGGCGCTTCTGTCGTCTCCTTTGCGCAGCCGTTTTTCGGGAGGAACTTTTCGGCTTGAGTTTTATAGTCAGGAGGAAATCGAAAAAATTATTTCGCGTTCGGCAAAAATGCTCGGGGTCATAGCGGAAAAAGAAGCCGTTTCGGAAATTGGAAAAAGGAGCCGCTTCACGCCGCGCGTAGCCAATTATTTACTGAAACGTTGTCGCGATTTTGCCCAAGTGCGAAAAGAAAAATTAACCAAGGAAATTGTCGATGAGGCCTTGAAGCTCTTGGGAGTTGACGAGCTCGGGCTTCATCATGCCGACAGGGCCCTACTGCAAATGTTGGCGGAAAAATTTGACGGGGGTCCGGTCGGACTCTCCACAATTTCCGCCGCGCTTTCGGAGGACGAAGATACCGTTGAAGAAGTGCATGAGCCGTATTTGATGCGCTTGGGACTTCTGGAAAGAACGCCGCGCGGACGCGTCGTAACCGAGCGAGGTTTTTCTCATATCGGCAAAGCACAACCGAAGAATAGACAGAATAAGTTAATTTAATTTTAAAAAAGAATGGATAGAATTAATATTTACAACGCCAGCGATACCGGGCACAGCGCCAAACCGCAATTTGAAAAAAGAGGAAATGCTATTTTTACAACCATTTATCACAAAAACGGCGCCGGCGTTTTGCCTTGGTATGAAATACGCGGGGATAAAGTTTTTCAAACCGAGTATCACCCCGAGGGAAAATCACTTCATCCGCATTTTGAAATGAGGGGAGATGCCATGCACACAACCATTCACAACCCCATGGGGCACTCCCCTATGCCCGCATTCCATTTGAGGAAATAGTTTTTCGTAAAAAATAAGCCCGCACAAAAAATCTTTCGGCGGGCTTAGCTCCAAGCATAGAACTCGCGGTATCCTTCTTTCCGGTAGTGGGTGTACTCGTCGATGGTACATCTATCGTATCCGGGTTCGTTAAACCGCGCCCCTTTGCTTAAGGGAAAACAGCCCCGGCAATACACCCAGTCATTGCAAATCGTTCTTTTCTTGTGATTTACAAAATACCCGCTTATGTCTCCGCTCCCATCACATTCGTTGCAGTTCGGATTGGGCTTGTTTCCATTATCACTCATTACCTTCTCCCAAAAAAATCCCTTTATTAGGTTTAACATATTTAAAGAAAAAAAGCATTACTCTCTAAGTTAAAGTGTGTAATCTGATTTCTTTTCCTTCGCTGTATACTACATACTAAATACTTTATACTAACTTTATGGCCGGACACTCTAAATGGGCGCAAATAAAAAGGGCTAAGGGGGTGGCGGATTCGGCGCGCAGTAAACTATTTGGAAAATTGGGCAGATTTTTGGCGGTTGCTTCAAAAAAGTGCAAAGGGGACGTGAACGCGCCGGAGTTGCGCGCCGCCATTGAAAAAGCCAAAAAAGAAAATATGCCGAAAGACACAATTGAAAGAGCCGTCAAAAAAGGAGCGGAAGCAGATGGAGCGGCCCTAGAACGCCTCGTTTACGAGGCGTTCGGGCAAGGCGGTGCGGCTTTAATAATTGAAGTTCTAACGGACAATAGAAACAAAGCGGCTCAAGAAATCAAACATATTCTTTCTAAAAATAATTCTTCTCTTGGCGCTCCGGGAAGCGCCACTTGGGCATTTTCAAAAACAAGCGAGGGGTATGAGCCAACGTCAACCATTCCCCTTTCCAAAGAGGACAGCGATTCTTTGATTAAACTGATGGAAGAATTGGAAGACAATGATGAGGTGCAGGAGGTTTTTACCAACGCCGAATTGATGCAATAGAACATAAAACCTAGAACATGGAACATTACAAATCTCTTTACGTTCTATGCTCTAAGTTCTATGCTTTAGGTTACACATTATGCGAATACTAGGCATTGACCCTGGCTATGAAAGATTGGGTCTTTCGGTTATTGAGGGCGAGAGGTCAAAGGAAACTTTAATTTATTCCGAATGTTTCAGAACTTCCGCCAAAATTCCCTTTGAGGAAAGATTGCTTTTAATCGGAGAAAGGGTCGAGTATATAATCAAAAAATATAAACCGGAAATTTTGGCCATAGAGAATCTTTTCTTGAGCAACAATCAAAAAACCGCCATGCGCGTTTCGGAAGTTCGTGGCGCCATAATTTATCTAGGCCTAAAAAAAGGTCTAAAAGTTTTCGAATACACCCCCCTTCAAATAAAAAACTCCGTTTTGGGTTACGGCAAAGGAGATAAAAAACAAATACAGTTTATGGTGCCTAAACTGATAAAAATGCCAAGCAAGGTCCGTTTTGACGACGAATACGACGCTGTTGCCATAGCCCTAACCGCCTCGGCTTCAATAAGAAGGTAAGCCCCATGGAAAATAAGGGCGAATACCGAAGTTTTCCACAACCCCCAGAAAAAGCGTTTACCCGCCGTTTTCTCCAAAGAAACTTATTTTCTGGGTAAAAAACAGAGACGAGAATGAAGATTTAAAAAAGCGTTATAAGTATCCCCAGTGGAGAAAATTGCGGGTTTACAAAGAAAATGCAATATGTTACAAAATGTCCATAATTAACCAAAACAATATGGATAGAGACAAAGCAGATATTAACGATGATTTTAAGGAGGAGAATATAGAGATTACGGGAAGCGCCAAGGTGAACGTGGACGATGAAGAAGTAGTTGGTGAAAAGACGGTGGACCCCTTGGATGTCGCGGCCCTAAACGACCCTTTAATCGACGATGAGCTTGAGACGGACAAAATGGATTACGAAGCGGAAGAAAAAGAATTTATATAAAAAAAACAGCTTGTGGCTATTGGGTTTTAGCTTTTAGAAAAGAAGGGACGGGTAATCAAAAAACTTCGCACCCCGAGGTTTTTTGATTATAGAATTTTAATAAAGCGGTGTTTGCCGATACGATAGGTTTTTCCTTTTTGTACCAAAGTTTTTGTATCCGCTATTTTTTCTCCTCCAACAATTTCAATCGCCCCTTGACCGATTAGGCGAGAAAATTCAGAGCTCGATTTTACAACCCCCCCTTCAACCAAAGCCCTGGAAAGGAGCGTGCCATTATCGGCTTCAATCTCGGGGACGGTCTCGGGAATTTTGCCCTCGCTGAAAGTTTCCACAAAAGTTTTTTCCGCCCTTTGCGCTTTGTCTTGCCCGTGATAAAGGGAGGTAACGGCAAAAGACAATTTCATTTTGGCTTCTTTGGGATGAAGCGAGTTTTCGGCCAATCCTTCTCTAATTTTAGAGATGTCTTCCAAGGGCATTGTGGTTGCAAGCTCCAAGTATTCCGGTATTAAAGAGTCCTCAATCTTCATTGTTTTACCAAACATCTCCTCGGCGCTGTCGGTTAAATTAATGGTATTGCCCCAGCTGGAACTCATTTTACGGCCATCGGTCCCCATTAAAAGGCGCGTCATTAAAATATTTTGCGCTTTTTGTTTATAGCGCTCTTGCATAACCCGGCCGGAGAGAAGGTTAAATCTCTGGTCTGTCCCCCCAAGTTCCACGTCCGCTTTGACAGCCACGCTGTCATATCCCTGCATCAAAGGATACAGAACTTCACGTAGGGAAACTCTTTTGCCCAAATCCAGCCGGCGTTTGATATTTTCCCTATCAATAAAATCGGATAGGCCAAAGGCGTCCGCCTGACGCCCTATTTCTTCATAATTAAGTTTGGAAAGCCAGGACGAATTATATTTTTTCTCAACGGAGCTCATATCAAGAACTTTCTTGGCTTGCGTAAAATATTCTTTCATATTGCTCAATACTTCTTTTTGGGAAAGCATGGGCCGTTCGCTGTCTTTGTCCGATGTGTCCCCAATAAGCCCGGTAAAATCTCCAATAATTAAAACTATTTGGTGGCCCAAATCCTGAAAAGCTTTTAGTTTCAAAAGCACCACCGCCCGGCCGAGATGCAAATTGGGGCTGGTCGGATCAATGCCAAGCTTGACGCGCAATTTTTTGCCGGAAAACAGGTCCTTTCTCAGAGAATTTTTTTCAATCACTTCGGAGACGCCCCGGGAAAGCACGTCTTCAATCTTTTTTTCATCCGTAATAATTTTCGTTTCTCTTTGGCTCCAAAACATAACATTAATTTATCATTCCCAAAGCTTTTTCGCTAATCAATGCCTTGTTTAGAGCCATTTTTTTGCTAGAATTAGGCAAATGTCCCGCAAAATTACTTCCAGATTAAAGCGCATTTTAGGGCGCCATTTTATATTAAACGGCGCGGCTCTTTCTTTGGTTTTTCTGGGCACTTTTTTTATTTGGGCGGGGAGGGTGCAATTACCGGACGTTAATTCTTTTAATAGCCGAATTGTTTCCCAATCAACCAAATTCTTCGACAGAACGGGGGAAATTTTACTTTTTAACATTCAGGAGAATGTCCGCAGAAGCGAGGTTCCGCTTTCCAAAATTTCACCCTATTTGCAAAAAGCGACTATCGCGATTGAAGACACCGAATTTTATAATCATAACGGAATACGTCCGCTTTCTTTTTTGCGCGCGGTTTTGGTTAATGCCACCTCTTTGGAATTTTCCCAGGGCGGCTCCACCATAACGCAACAAGTGGTAAAAAATTCGCTTCTGACAAAACAAAAAAGTGTCGTAAGAAAGGCCAAGGAGTGGGTTTTGGCGGTAAAACTTGAAAAAGTTCTTTCCAAAGAGCAGATTTTGGAAATCTATTTGAACGAAAGTCCTTATGGCGGAAACATATACGGAGTCGAAGAAGCTTCTCAAGCTTTTTTCGGCGAGAGTGCCTCAAATTTGACTCTGGCTCAAGCGGCCTCTTTGGCGGCTCTGCCACAAGCGCCAAGTTATTATTCGCCTTACGGAAATCATAAAGACGAGCTTTTGGCGCGCAAGAATTTGGTTTTGGAGCGCATGCGCGATAATAAACTTATCAGTGAGGCGGAGTACTTGGAGGCCAAGGGGGAAGAGGTAAAATTCAAACCGCCAATTCGTTCCGGTATTATTGCTCCGCACTTTGTTTTTTATCTGCGGGCAATTTTGGAAGAAAAATACGGCAAGCGCGCCCTTGAAGAAGAGGGTCTTAAAGTAATTACAACGATTGATGTTCCCTTACAACAAAAAGCTGAGGAAATAGTTAAAAAGTACGCGCTCGCAAATGAAAAAACTTTTAACGCCGAGAACGCCGGCTTGGTGGCGCTTGACCCCAAGACCGGCCAAATTTTGGCCATGGTCGGTTCACGCGATTATTTTGACAAAGAGATAGACGGCAATGTAAACATAGCCCTCGCCAAGCGCCAGCCCGGTTCATCTTTCAAGCCCTTTGTTTATGCCACCGCTTTTAAAAAAGGTTATACTCCGGAAACGGTTCTCTTTGATGTTCCGACAGAATTTTCCGCCCGTTGCAGTGACGACAGCAAACCCTTAAATCCCAATCAAGAAGAAGAGTGTTATAACCCGGAAAATTACGACCAGAGATTCCGCGGACCGGTAAACTTGCGCAACGCCCTGGCCCAATCCTTAAACGTGGTTGCGGTTAAGGTGCTTTATCTTGCCGGTTTGCAAAATGTTTTGGAAACGGCAAAAGATGTGGGAATAACGACTTTGAATGACCCGGACCGCTACGGCTTAACGCTTGTTTTGGGGGGTGGCGAGGTAACTCTTTTGGAATTAACCGGCGCTTATGGAGCTTTGGCGAACGATGGAATAAAAAGCGTATCAAGCGGCATTTTGAGCATAGAAGATAGCTCTGGGGAGGTTTTAGAATCATTTGAGGCGAGACAAAGTAACGCCCTCCCCCAAGACATTGCCCGCACTGTTTCTGATGTTTTGTCGGACAATGTTGCCCGAACGCCCCTCTTTGGGGAGAGATCCACTTTGTATTTCCCAAATCGGGAGGTAGCCGCCAAAACCGGTACTACCAACGATTATAGAGACGCTTGGATTCTTGGTTACACCCCGAACCTGGCGGTTGGCGCTTGGGCGGGAAACAATGATAATCGGCCGATGGAAAAAAAGGTGGCCGGGCAAATTGTGGCCCCGCTTTGGCATGAATTTATGGAGTACGCCCTTCCCGGTTTTCCAAATGAGAATTTCCGCCAGGCGCTTCCGCCAAACGAGGAAACTTTACCCCCCGCTTTACGCGGAGTTTGGCAAGGAGGTGAAATATACTTAATAAATAAACAAACAGGCGCGATTGTCGGTAAAGATTATCCAAAAGAAAAAACGGAAGAAAAAGTGGTGCAAAGCGTTCACACGATTTTGTACTGGCTCGATAGAAATAATCCGCAAAGCGGGGTCAAACCCGAAAATCCTCAGGATGATTCCCAATTTTCCCATTGGGAATACGGCATTAGAAAATGGGCCCAAACGAATGGTTATACACAAGAAGGTGTTATGCCAAGCGCCCAAAACATAATAGGGAGCGCAGGTGGAATTTCAAGTGACGGAGATGGGCCTTCTTTTAGAATTGTTGGTTTCAATGAATCAAATAAATATCCTTTCTCCAAAGCTGTTGGTTTTAATGTTGTTTCCGAAGGATTTTCTTCTTTGTCAAAAGTAGAAATTTATTTTAACGGGCGGCTTCTGGGGACTTACAAAGAACCCCCTTTCTATATTTCGATAAACCCACGGGAAATAAGCGGTATTTTACGGGAAAGCAATAACATAACCGTTACGGGCTTTAATGCTTCCGGCAATAAAAATCAAATTTCTCTTAATCTTAAGTTGGGTTTGAACAATTAACTTAAACTATTTTCTCTATTGTAGTTTTCGGTAATTTTTCTTTTATAAGAAGTAAAATCTGCTTTTGTTGCAACAAAATTTCCCTTTTGCTGTAAGCGTCTCCTTTAATAAAAATTGATTTGTTTTGTAAAGAAATCTTTATTTTTTTGTTTTTATTTTTTATGAAATCATTAATAATATTTTCTATTGTTTTTTCCGGCGGAACCGGGATTTTGAAGTTTTTAAGAAGATCTTTAATTTCCTTCATAAAAAATTAGCGGTTCATCGGCATCACCAAATATCGGAAATTACTGTTACCCCCGCCCTCAATCAAAAGCGGTTTATGGGCCCCACCAAAAGCCAATTTCACAGAATCATCAACTAAGCCGAGAAAAGCGTCTCTAATATATGATTGATTAAAACTAACCGTCACATTTTCCCCTTCCCCTTTTATTTTTACCTGCGACATCCCTTCGCCAACGTCATTATTTTTAGAAGTGAGGGTAAGAGCGCCTTTCTTAACATCCACAGAAAAGGTCACTTGATTGAATTTATCAAAAACTACCGAGAGGGTTTTAAGGCCATCCAACAAATCCTCTTTGAGGCAGTGTATATTGGCCTCATTTTGTTTGGGAATTATTTGTTTGTAATCGGGGAAAGATCCGTCCACCACGCGCGAAGTAAAATAAATTGACGGGGTTGATATGCTAATTTGATTTTTACCCAAAACAATAACCCCCTCTTCGGAAACGCCGTCAAAAATTCTGATTAATTCGGCGCAATTTTTCTGTGGGATGAGGAGTGGTAAAATATTTTCCGCTTGTTTGGAGACAATTCTTTTTTCTGCCAAACGGAAAGAGTCCGTGGCAACAAAAATTAAACTTTGATTCTCTGGATAAATATAAACACTGCCCAGCTCCGGTTTTATACTTGACGGTGAGGCGCAAAAAATAACCGCTTTTATGCCGTCTATAATCTCTTTTATTTTTAAGGGATTTGATTTTTCCTCCTCCGGCCTCGGGATTAGAGGAAATTCTTGATAGGAAAGAGTTTTAAGTTTAACTTCCGCCAAGTCGTTTTTGATGGTTAAAATTCCATCTTTTTCCTCAAGAGAAATAACTTTACCTCCATAAATATTAAAAATTGTTTGGGATAAAACATTAGCGGGTATGGCCACAATACCGTCTTTATTCACTTTGGCGGGAATAGTAATTTCAACCCCAATTTCAAGATTTGTCGCTTTGCAAATTAAATTTTTATCTTTGGCGACCAAAAGAATACAAGAAAGAGAGGGAAGTGGGGTATTTTTATTTGTAATTTTTTCTATCCGGGAAATTACTTCACTTAATTTATCTTTCTGACATTCTATATTCATATTATTATAATAGTTCTGTGTATTAGTTGATAAGTTGATAAAATGTTAAATTGTAAAGCCTATTTAGAATTTCTTTTTTTAACAAACTCTTCATAACTTTATTTCATTAATTTTATTTTTTATATATCTGTAGTATTAATTGTTTTATTAACATAAAACATTTTTTTATCACCATAGTTATTAGGAGGATTTTTGAATTATTTCAACAAGGTTTTTATGCGGGAAATTTCTTCGACTAAAGCGGGGTCGGTTTTTAATTCCCTTTTTATTTTTTCACAAGAATGAATTACTGTAGTGTGGTCGCGGCCGCCGAGTTTATCTCCAATTGTTGGGTAGGACACCTTGAAGTCCTCCCGAAGTATATACATTATTATTTGGCGTGGCTTAACCACCTCTTTTCGCCTTGTTTTTTCATAAATACTGGTTTCCGGCACATCATAGAAGTCGGCAATGGTTTTAGTGATCTCTTTAACGGAAAAAGTGCGTTTTGGCTTGCTGGTTTCTCTTATAATATTCTTAATATCAGCCAAACCAATCAATTTATTTCTAAGCTGCATGTGGTAGGTAATGGTGTTTAGAGCCCCCTCCAGTTCCCGTATGCTATTTTCAGAGTTTGCCAAATAATCGATAATTTCGTCAGGTAGAATAACATTTGAAGCAGAACACTTCTTTTTGATTATGGCGGCTCTGGCGCCGGAGTCCGGCGCTTGAATATCAACAATCATTCCCGCGCCAAAGCGCGTGCGAATACGGTCTTCTAAGTTGGGAATTTGGTTTATGTGCTTGTCGGAAGAAAAAATAATTTGTTTGTTTGCCTCATAAAGGGTATTGAAAAGATGGAAGAGCTCGTCTTGGGTTTTTTCTTTATTGGAGAGAAACTGCACGTCGTCCATTATTAAAAGGTCATATTTTCGATATTTTTCTTTGAAAATGTTTATTTTGTTTTCTTGCATGGCGTTTACCAACCCCAAATAATAATTTTCCGAGGTGAGGTAATAAACTTTAGTGTTGGGAGAAGTGTTTTTTACATAATTTCCAACCGCCTGAATCAAATGAGTTTTCCCGTAACCGGTATTTCCGTAAATAAAAAGCGGGTTATAAGCAATGCCGGGTTTTTTAATAACGGCTTGGGCGGCCGCGTAAGCCAAATCATTAAAAGGGCCGACGACAAAATTGTCAAAAGCATAGCGGGGGTTTAAATTGTCGTCTTTGTTGACGTAAAAATCCGCCAAAGGCATTTCCGTGGTTGGGTTTTCAATCTTTTTCGCGACGCTTTCCTGTTTGGAGCTTTCTTTGGAGACAACGTATTCGACGGAACGGACATTTTCCGCGGTTTCTCTTAGTTTTTTGAGGATTGGCTTATGATATTTATTCATCAACCACTCCTTAACAAATTGATTGGGGACGGAGAGGAAGATAATCCCCGCCTCCTGGCGGACAATGCCGGTATCTTTAAACCATGTGCTGAAAGTAGCCTTGGAGACAGTGTTTTCTATGTCGGATAAAACGGTTTCCCAAAGTTGTTTGTTATCAAGCATAGAGGTTTTAGGTATAACCTATTATACAAAGGAGAAAATTTTGCAACACTTACAAAGAAAGACATTCTATGGTGATAAATGGGGGAAAAAAGGTTAACAAAGACCCCTTGCTTTTTTAGAAGGACTAGTTTTTTGTGAAATTTGCCAAATCAGCGAATTTGGCTATAATCATTTGACTTATGTCCAGGACCTATCAGCCAAAAAAGAAAAAGCGCGCCAAAACCCACGGCTTTTTGGCGCGCAACAAATCTTCAAGTGGCAGAAGGGTTATCGCTAGACGAAGAAAAGCGGGACGAAAAAAACTGAGCATCTAGAAATTTTTCTGGACCCATAAACAATGGTTCCCAAAAAACAAAAAATCTCGCGCAGAGACTTCGGCGCTGTTTATAAAAAAAGCAGATTACTTTCTTTTCCTCTGGCCTCATTTCGGGTTTTATCAGACCCAAAACAAAAAGAAATCCACTTCGCGGTTGTTTTGCCCGGCAAATGGCAAAAACAAAAAGCGCTTCGTAATAAGACAAAAAGACGCGCCCTTGTGATTTTGAGACAAGTTTTAAGCCAACTACCTCCCAATCTGTCCGTTATATGTTTTCTCAAAAAAGAGATAGCGGGGCTTTCTTTCTCCGAACTTAAAGATACCGTCCAAAACTATCTTAAAGCGACAAATGATAGGAATTAGGTTAAAATAACCCGAAATGAGCGGAGGAATTTTTCATACTATTTTCTATCAGCCGGTGTACAATCTCACCGTTTTTTTTATTGATGTCCTGCCGGGCGGAAGCGTGGCTTTGGCTGTTATTTTGACTACGGTTGTTGTTAAGTTTATTTTGTTTCCTCTAACCAAGAAAGCTCTTTTGACACAAATAAAGATGCGAGAAATTGAACCACAGATGGATTCTCTTAAAAAAAAACATAAGGACGACAAGCAGGCGCAGGGTAAAGCGATGCTGGACTTATATCGCGAAGCTAAAGTAAATCCGTTTGCCAGTATTATTGTCTTGATTATACAAATTCCGGTTATTATCGCTTTATACTGGATTTTTTATAAAGGAGGATTGCCCCAGATTAATTTGGACATTTTATACCCCTTTATCAATAGTCCGGAAAGCGTCTCTATGAAGTTTTTCATCTTTGATATGGCTCAAAAAAGCTGGATTTTGGCCGCCTTAGCCGGCATAACCCAATATATTCAGGCCAGACTTTCTTTTCCCCCCCTTCCCCCGAAGAAAGAAGGAGAAGTCCCTTCCTTCAAGGACGATTTTGCCCGCAATATGCAGCTTCAAATGAAATATTTTTTCCCCGTTCTGATTGTTTTTATCAGCCACAGTTTGGCGTCCGCCGTAGCTTTGTATTTTGTGGTTAGCAATATCTTTACTATAGGTCAAGAACTTGCATTAAGGCGCCATCGCAAGGTATAACCCCGTGAGATAATTATTTAGGTACGGCCACCTTCTTTTTTGGTGCGAGCGAGGAAAACAAAACTTTCTCTGACTTTACTATTCCTATCTCATGGGGTATAAGATAGGGATGAATCCCGATGAAACTAAAACCGAACTGGAAACCCTTTTGGGCAAATTGCTTATTGAGAAGCCCGAAATTTCTGTTGAGAGTACGCCGGAGAGAACTCTTTTGAAAATTGAATCAAAAGACGGCCCACTTTTAATTGGAAGCGGAGGAGAAACTCTTTACGCCTTGAATTATATTTTGAGAAAGATTATGGAGCGTAAAAGCGGAGTGGAAGAAACAATTATTATAGACGTCAATGATTTTAGAAAAAGCGCCGAAGAAAGGGTAAAGGGAATAGCCACAATGTTGGGCGAAAGGGTCTTAACTTTTAAGCACGAGGTGCAAATGGACCCGATGCCCTCTTTTGAAAGACGGGTAATTCACTCTGTTTTTCAAGACCATCCGAACATTGTTACCCAATCGGAGGGTTTCGGTAAGTTTCGCCACGTGATTTTGAAATACGTGGAGCAGAAAGACGCTTCGCCCGTAACCCAAAACCTATAACCCAAAACTCAAACAGAATTCGCAGGATTCGGGGCTACAAGCTACAGGATTTGCGACGGGCTACAAGCCCACTTTATTCTTTGAGACGCACACTCCAGAGCGTGCCAGTTGGTTTGTCTAAAATAAGAACATAGCGGTCTTTATCGCTTAAGGAAATATAAGCGGCATCAAGGAAGAATGAGTTGCCGCTTAAATTAATCAACTCTTTTGTTTCGCCGTTTGTGGCATTGATTTCCCACAGGTTGTCATTAAATGATACTTTTCCCTGATACCAAATGTCCGGGTAAGTTCCCTGCGGGAAAACTTTGGGCACGGCGCAAATTATACGAGTGGCATTATCCGCGCTCCAAACGCACTTGTCGGCAAAGGTTTTTAAGGAGATGGGGGAAATTGTTTTTTTGTTCACGTCGTAAAGTGCTAGGCGCGGCTCGCCGAAGTTGGTGTCGGAATACAAAATCAAATCCCCTTTTTTGTTCGGTAAAATGGACAAGCCGTAAATATTGGAAAGCGTTTCCGTAACGGAGCCATTTTTCAAATTAAGCGAGAAAGCGAAAGAAGGTGCCTTACCGGAGGATTTGCTTAAAAGATACGCAAGGGA
>CAYHJR010000009.1:0-17188 GCA_964357075.1 uncultured Candidatus Saccharibacteria bacterium | reverse complement strand
TACAGGCTAACACAGAACGATAGTTTCAGACTGCTGAAAAAGGCATTAACTCGGAAAAGCTCGGCGCCACGCGATGTGGCGACGAAGAGGTTTCTCACCGGGCTGCAGACGTTCCTGAAGGGGTTTGGACTCGAGGTTTCCGAGCCGCCGAAACCCCAGCCCAAGGTCGAAAAGACCGAGGTGAATCTGGAGGTCGGGAGCGTCGGGGACCTCAAGGCCGGTAAGTCGGGGCGCTACATCCTGGAGGGGGTCTGGCTTAGGGCCGAGGAAACCTTCAACTTAAAGCTTCAACGCGACCGACTGGATGTTTTTGTCGAATCGGTTGCGAAAGGGCACCCGGAAGCAACGCTTCTCCAGGCCCTGGTCGGTAAGCCGTTTTGGATTCCGACCTTCCTGGCGAATTTCGAGAGCTACCCACGCGATAAGCTGTGCGGGGACGCTCTCAAGATGGCGGACTCCTTGGAGGCGCTGTGGCGGCTTTTGCGCCGGCACCTCGTTGAGAGCAAGACAAAGCCAGCGCCGAACCGGGCGGAACGGGCAACCTTCACGGTTGCTTCGAAGGTCAAGGATGAGGCGAAGAGGAAATCTCGAGCTCCGCAGTTTAGGGCTCGGAAACCCTTTGGCGCCTCGAAAGGGGCAACAATTCACTAAATCCCCAGCTGGGGTCGCGGTTGCAAGATTAGGCGAGAGCCGAAACCTTGCAACCGCGTTTTTTATTTCTTGATTTTCTAATTGGATTATGGTAGTTTATTTGTATCGCCCGAGGGGGCGGTTTTTAGTAAGAGAAATTATTCAGTTAAAAATATGGCAATTCCCGAATACATAAAAGAAACAAGAGAAGAAATGAAACACGTTTCTTGGCCGACCAAAAATCAAATCGCGGCTTACACTCTGGTGGTTATTTCCATTTCCGTAGCCACAGCGCTTTATTTGGGCGCCTTTGATTATCTTTTCCGTCTTTTAATGGAGCAATTACTAAAGTAAAAGTACAAATAAACGAATGAACACTAATACAACAAATAAAATGCATCATTATTCGTGTCATTCGGCTACCGCAGGGGCATTCATTCGTAACTATTCGTATCATGGCTAAACAGCAAACAACGGGCGAGAGGCATTGGTACGCTATTCATACCTACGCCGGTTATGAAAATGCCGTGGTGCGTAATTTAAAACAGCGCATTGAATCTTTGGGAATGAACGACAAAATTTTCCAAGTGCTAGTGCCGACGGAAAAGAAAATAAAGATTAAGGGCGGCAAACGCGTGGAGGAAGAAGAAAAAGTTTATCCCGGATATGTTTTGGTTGATATGATTGTGACGGACGATTCTTGGTATGTGGTCAGAAATACTCCGCGCGTTACCGGGTTCGTTGGCTCGGGTGTGCAACCGGTTCCCCTTACCGAAAAAGAAATTAATGACCTATTGAAGAGAATGTCAACGGACACCGTTAAACACACCATTAATTTGGAAGCGGACGATATTGTGACAATAATTGACGGACCATTTAAGGATTTGGAAGGTAAAGTGTCTGAAGTGGATGAAGAGCGCGGCAAGATTAAAGTTTTGGTTTCAATGTTCGGGCGCGAAACACCGGTTGAATTGGACTTCTTGCAGGTCAAGAAGATATAAGTACAAATATACGAATGGTCGCGAATATAACGAATAAAAAAGTAATATATCCAGAAATTTCTTTCAGAATAGTTAAAATACTATTTTCTGCCCACAACAAACTCGGTAGGTTTTGTCGAGAGAAACAATATGGAGACTATATAGAGTTGGCATTGACCGAAGACAAAATCGTATTTGAAAGAGAAAAAAATTTGCCGATAGAAAAAGTTAAACTTTCAGCAACAAACAAGGCCGACTTTATAATAGATAGCAAAATTGTACTTGAGATTAAATCAAAACCTATTATTGAGAGACAAGATTATGAGCAAATTCAAAGGTATTTACAAGCAGGAAATTTTAAATTAGGATTACTTGTCAATTTCCGAAACAGGTATTTAAAGCCGATTCGTGTTATTAAGAAAGATTAATCGATTCGTATTATTCGGCTACCGCAGGGGCATTCATTCGTAACTATTCGTATCATGGCTAAAAAACTAATCAAAAAAGTAAAAGTGACGGCAATTGGCGGAAGAGCAACTCCCGCGCCTCCTTTGGGCCCAACGCTTGGCCAAGCCGGTATAAACATTGGGGATTTTGTGACCAAATTTAATGACGCCACTAAAGGGCTAATGGGAGAAACCGTTCCGGTTGTGATTTCAGTTTATGAAGATAGAACTTATACTTTTGTTTTAAAGACCCCGCCCGCGTCTAATCTTCTTTTGAAAGCAATTAATAAAGACAAAGGTTCCGGAAAACCAAATACAAGTAAAGTGGGCACGATTTCCAAAGCGGACTTAATGGAGATTGCGGAAAAGAAAATGCAGGATTTGAACGCGCACAGCGTGGAAGAAGCCAGTAAAATTATTGCCGGAACCGCTCGCTCAATGGGGATTGATGTTAAGTAATGGCTAAAACATTTTTGTCCAACAAAAATGTTCGCCCTATTTTGCCAAAGGCAAAATCTAGAGGTATTGATGTGAAATAGATGAATCAAAATCCCCTCCGCCTTTAGGCGGAGGGGATTTTGTGTATAATTCATACTGGAAAGCTCTCAAGGAGGGAGTCATGAAGATATATGTCGGGTGTAGTTTGACCCACGCGCCGAGAGAATTTGTCTTGGGCGTGGAGCAGCTGAAGAAAGAGCTGCGTAGACGGGGCTATGAGGTGTTTGAGTTCCTCGGATTAACGGAAGGAACGCCGACTGATGTATATCGGCAGGATATTCGGCGTTGCGTAGCAAATTGTGATATTCTTGTTGCAATTTGTGATATACCATCAACGGGGCTTGGCTGGGAACTGGGCACGGCCGTTGAAAGGTACGCCAAGCCAACTTTGGCTGTTGCCCATTTAGATTCCAAGGTCACTCGGCTTGTGCTTGGAGCAGAGCAAGATAACCCCTGCTATCAATTTCGGCGTTACAACGACCTCAGTCAGGTCGCTGATTTTGTTGATGAAATTGTTACCGGGTCTCCCGCTCAACAGATGGGGCTACCCCTGTTTGTATGATGCGGTCACTTGGAGAGAATAGACGGCGATTTCGCGGATCGCCGTTTTATTTTTCTAAAACTACAAAACAAAAGGCAGGATCATTTTCTGTATTACATTCTCTAGAAATTTCTTTTTTAAATTGAGAATAATCGGGGAAAAAGACATCAGCTTCTTTTTCTTCGTCAACAATAGTTAAATAAAGACGGTCGGTAAAAGGTAGAGCTAGTTTGTAAATTTCCGCGCCGCCAATTATGAAAATTTCTTCTCCGCCGCTCGCTTTGCCTGTCTGCCCGCCTGCGCGTAACGCGCGGTCAGGCGCAGGCAGGCGAGCGGCGGCAAGCGCCCCTTCGATTGAGTCAACAACGTTTGCCCCCGTCGCCCCATATTCCTTGTTTCGCGTTATTACTATGTTGGTTCGTCCGGCAAGCGGGCGGAATTTTGAAGGCAGGGATTCCCATGTCTTACGCCCCATAATTACCGGGTGACCCGAAGTAATTTCTTTAAAGCGCTTTAAATCCTCTGGAATATGCCAAAGCAATTGGTTTCCTTTCCCGAGAGCTCTTTTTTCCTTGCTGATGGCGGCAATAATGCCAATTATGCTCTTGCGTTCAGCGCTGTTTTGTTGTGTTTCTTCTATCATTATATTTTCAATTTATTCAGAATGATATACTGAAACCTATGTCAATCATAGGAATAAAGGAAGTGGTACGACGCATTAACGAGGAAAGGTTAATCACCGGTCTTTCGGGTCGGGATTTTTCAAACCCCGAAGGGACGGGCATTGATTTGCGCCTCGGGGCGGTTCATAAAATCATTGAAGGTGGCGCATATATTGAGGCCGACGGGGAGAAAGGTTTAGGAAAAAGAAAAGGAGTTAAGACCGAGGAAATTTTATCTTTGGAAAAAAACGAG
Source organism: uncultured Candidatus Saccharibacteria bacterium (assembly GCA_964357075.1). Lineage (GTDB taxonomy): Bacteria > Patescibacteriota > Minisyncoccia > Phycocordibacterales > JAKFXT01 > JAKFXT01. Next base: position 13,178 of record CAYHJR010000009.1, on the reverse strand, counting down.
GGAGAGGAGTTGATTGTTAAACCGGGAGAATACTATTTAGTTCAAACCGCGGAAACAATCAATACGCCGCTCGACCTTATGCCAATGGTGTATCCAAGAAGCAGTCTTTTTCGCGCCGGACTTTTATTACTCATGACAAAAATCGACCCGGGCTATAAAGGGCAACTTACTTTTGGTATTACTAACCTAGGACCATTTGAAGTAAAATTACAGTTGGGCGCGCGCATTTGCAATATTGTTTTTCATAAAATTGAAGGCGAAGTCATAGGATATCGCGGACAACATCAAGGCGGCAGAGTTTCTCACGGAGAGGAGGTGCAAGTTTAATCACAAAATACATGTTTCTTTCGGACAGAGATATAAAAAAAGGAGTTAAGAATGGAGAAATTATAATTAAACCTTTTAAAGAAGAACGTCTTCAACCCGCGAGCTACGACATATCTTTGGGGAACATATTTGTTTTTCCTGTGGATTACGAGGTTAGTTTTATTGACCCGGTAAAAAAGATTTTTCCGAAGACAAGAGAAATTGTCATTAAAGACGGTGAGACCTTTGTGTTGCATCCGGGTATTAATGTACTCGGATATTCAGATGAGTTTTTTGGTTCCGAACATTATTTGATTCAACTTGGCGGTAAAAGCAGCCTTGCTCGCATTGGGCTTATTGTCCATAATACCGCGGGCATCATAAATCCGGGTCATTTTTTAAACGTTACTTTTGAACTCTCAAATACGGGACATATTCCGGTTGTTCTTCATCCAAAAATGCCTATTGGCCAAATAACCTTCTCAAAACTATCTTCGCCGCCCGAGCTGGCATATAAAAGAGTGGGGCGATACGCTGGTAAGAACGATAAGCATTTTACGCCGCCCAAAAAACGGCCGCAGAAAAAAATAAAATAATTATGATGACGCAAAAAAAACACCCCGAATATCAATATTTGGATTTGCTCCAAGACATTTTGGATAATGGAATAGAAAATATAGACGAAGGCACGAATGCAATGAGTAAAAGTGTGTTTGGTCGACAGATTCGTTTTGACCTTAAAAGTGGGTTTCCTCTTCTCACTACCAAGAAAGTTTATTGGAAAGGAGTACTTCACGAGCTTTATTGGTTTTTCTCTGGGATGACCAACATAAAATATCTTGTTGATAATAATGTGCACATCTGGGACGATTATCCGTTCAAGATTTATAATCAGAGAAATAAAAACAATCTTCTAACCAAAGAAGAATTTATTGAAAAAATCGTTAATGATAATACTTTTGCAAAAGAACATGGCGAACTCCCGAGAATTTATGGAGAAATGTGGAGAGCGTGGCCGGCAAGTGACGGGAGGAGAATCGATCAATTGAAGTGGGTTATAGAGGAGTTACGACAAGACCCTTATGCTAGAAATGCCATAGTAACTTCTTGGAATCCACCCTATTTGTATGGTATGGCAAAACCTGAAGAAGCCTGCCGTTTCCCCATTTGTCACAATATGTATCAAGTAAGTGTAAAGAGGGGGAGACTTTATTTACAGCTTTACCAGCGTTCAGCGGATATGTTTTTGGGGGTGCCGTTTAACATAGCTAGTTACGCTTTGCTTAATATAATAATTGCTAAAATCTTGGGGTATGAACCGGGAGAATTTGTGCATACTTTTGGCGACGCTCATATTTATGAAAACCATTTTGAGCAAGCAAAAGAACAACTCTCGCGCAAGCCAAAGAATTTCCCTACAATTAAAATTGATGAATCGGTAAAAGAAATCAATGATTTTAGTCCGGATAAAATAAAACTTGAAAATTACGATCCACATGAAACTATCAAGGCTGAACTTACAATTGCCGGTGGCGCTAAGCAGAGAGATATAGAAAAATAATATGGTCTAGTGAATCTTTAGCTTGTATAGGGCGATTAACAGAAATAAACCAAATTATTTGCTATGGCTAAAGAATACGAATATATAAAAAAACAAGATAAAAAAGTTTACGAAGCAATTTTGGGAGAGGAAAAGAGAGAAGCGGAAGGATTGGAGTTAATTCCATCCGAAAATTATGTCTCAAAAGCGGTGCGCGAAGCCAACGGTTCTATTTTCACCAACAAATATTCGGAAGGGTATCCGGGAAAACGCTATTATGGCGGGCAAACTTATACTGATGTAGTGGAGAGAATTGCGATTGAAAGAGCCTGCAAACTTTTTAAAGCCAAGTTTGCGAATGTTCAGGCGCATTCTGGCGCTCCGGCCAATATCGCGGTTTATACGGCTCTGCTAAATCCGGGGGACACTGTTTTGGGAATGGACCTAAGTCACGGCGGACACTTAACGCATGGACACCCGGTAACATCATCCGCCAAAATTTATCGTTTCGTGCGTTACAAAATGAAAAACACCAAAACGGGAGAAATTGATTATGAGGCGCTTCGTCAAACGGCCATCAAAGAAAAACCGAAAATTATTTTAGCCGGCTTTTCGGCTTATTCGCGCGAACTCAATTACAAAAAGTTTGTTGAAATTGGAAGAGAAGTCGGCGCTATTACTATGGCGGATATGGCGCATATCGCGGGGCTGATTGCTGGAGGCGCCGTTAAAAATCCATTTGATTTTGGTTTTGATGTAATGACCACAACTACTCACAAGACATTGCGGGGTCCGCGCGGAGGATTGATTTTGACTCGTGAGAGCGAAGAAATAGCGCAAAAAATAGACAAAGCAATTTTCCCGGGGATTCAGGGGGGACCTCACATGCATATTGTGGCGGCCAAAGCGGTTTGTTTTGGCGAGGCGCTTAGTCCGAAATTCAAGAAATACGCAAAGCAAATTTTGAAAAACGCCAAAGCCATGGAAAAAGTTTTCCACAAACACAATATCAGAATGATTGGCGGAGGAACTTCCAATCATTTGATTTTGGCTGATGTTTTTGGCTCGTTAGGAGTTACAGGAAAAGATGCACAGACGGCACTTGATGAAGTTGGAATAACGCTTAATATGAATGTAATAGCGGATGATACTAGGAAACCTTTGGACCCTTCTGGGATACGCTTTGGCACGCCAGCCATTACCACGCGGGGTTTTAAAGAAAAAGAATGCGCCGAAGTGGCGGAAATAATGGTTGAGACGCTGAAAAATATTAACGACAGCAAAAAGAAAAAGATTTTACGCGAAAGGATTAAAAAAATGTGTAAAAAATTCCCTATACCTGAAAAGTTTGTTTAAACTATGGTCACCGAAGTAATTTTAGAAGACCCGCTTTTGTATAAACCCCACCCAGGAGTGAAGCTTGAACATGTGCGGGTAATTCACTGCGTTGTTTCATTCAAAGGCAAAATTCTTTTACTTCAAAGAAGTCAAACTATGCGTTATTACCCCGGGTATTGGGGAGGAGTTTGTGGGGTAGTGGATGCCCATGTGCAGATGCAAGACAAAGTTTATCAAAAAATTGAAGAAGAAATCGGGATTCATAAAAAAGCGGTGAAAATTGCGGCGCAGAAAAATCCGATTGAGTACGCTGAAAAAGTTTATGGGAAAATTTGGGAAATTACCCCATTTTTGGTGGAAGTGGACCCGGCTAAAATGCATTTTGATTGGAGTTGCCAAGACCATGTCTGGCTAAAGCCAAATGAGGCCATGGATTATAATTGTTTACCGGGTTTTAAGGAGGTGCTCGCCGCCCTTTTTCCTGATAAAGTAAAACCTTAGTGAAAATTGCGAATTGCTTCGTTGCTCGTTCCGGGGCTCCCTCTCAATACCAAATATGTATTGTTCGGTTCGCTCCTCACTTTGCGCCTCGCACCTCATCAATTTTCACTAAGGTTTAGAATTAATGATAAAGAAAGAATTGGAAGAGAAAATAGCGGAAATTCTCCAATTTCCGCGATCAGAAATCAAACTGGAACACCCGGAAGTTTTTGCACACGGAGATTTTTCAACCAATATTGCCCTAGTTAAATCTAAAGAATTAAATATAAATCCTAAAGAACTAGCCGAAAGTTTTGTTGCAAAACTTTCGGCTAGTAATCTCGCGGATGTTTCAAAAATTGAAGTAGCCGGACCCGGTTTCATTAACTTCCATCTCACCCGAGAATTTTTTGCAGACTCAATAAAAGAAATTTCTGAAGACAAGAGTTTTGGCAAAAACGATTTATATAAAGGTAAAAAAATAATGGTTGAATACACCGACCCCAATCCTTTCAAAGAATTTCACATCGGGCACTTAATGACTAACGCAATCGGTGAATCAATCGCCAGATTGTTTCTTGAAAGCGAGTCCGAAGTCAAAAAAGTTTGTTATCAGGGAGACGTGGGGCTTCATGTGGCGAAAGCCGTCTGGGCGATAAAAAAACAAAATCTAAAACCGGAAAATCTTATTGTAGCTGATTTGGGTCAAATGTATGCGCTTGGCAATAAGGCGTTTGAGGAAAACGAGGGAGTAAAAAAGGAAATTGAAGAAATTAATGAGCGTTTATACGACAGAAGCGACAGTAATTTAAATACTATTTATCAAAAAGGAAAATCATTGTCGCTTCAATATTTTGAAACAATATACCAGAAGCTTGATACAAAATTTGACCATTATTTTTTTGAAAGTGAGACGGCAATTTTTGGAGAAAAAATGGTCGGGGAAGGGTTGGGAAAAGGGGTTTTTGAAAAAAGCGAAGGGGCAGTAATTTATCCCGGAGAAAAACACAGGCTTCATACACGCGTTTTTATAAATAAATTTGGGATTCCGACATACGAGGCCAAAGATTTGGGATTGGCAAAATTAAAATACGACACTTTTCCGTACGATATTTCTATTTCGGTAACGGCGAATGAAATCAGTGAGTATTTCAAAGTAGTAAAGAGCGCGCTTTCAAATTTGGAACCGGAGTTGGCGAAAAAGCTGGAACATATTCCACACGGCATAATGAAATTGCCCGGTGGGAAAATGTCTTCACGAACCGGAGATGTTATAACAGCTCTTTCTCTAATTGAAGATGTAAAGAATTTGGTTTTGGAAAAAATGAAGGAGAAGGACATTGAAAACAAAGACGAGGCAGCGGAACAAATTGCAATTGGCGCCATAAAATTTTCCATTTTGAAGCAATCACCCGGCAAGGATATTATTTTTGATTTTGATAAATCAATTTCATTTGAGGGCGATTCCGGGCCATATTTACAATATACCGCTGTTCGCGCGAATAGCGTATTGGAGAAAGCGCGCGAGGAAGGAGTTAAGAGTTATGAGTTAAGAGTTATGAAGTTTCCAAAAGAAATTGGTGCTGTAGAAAGATTATTGTATAGATTGCCGGAAATAATTAAGAGGGCGACTAAGGAATATTCTCCGCAGTTTGTCGTGACGTATCTGCTGGACGTGGCCGGCGCTTTCAACTCTTTTTACGGAAGTACCCAAATTATTGGCAGTGAATACGAGAGTTATTATTTGGCCTTAACTAAAGCAGTGAGACGAGTCTTGGAAAACGGTCTCAATGTTTTGGCCATAAAGGTGCCCGAGAAAATGTAAAAAAGCGAGTTTTTACTGATCTTTGCCTCCACCTGTTTCTCCCACCTATTTCCCCCCACTTGTTTCCCTTACGTATCTATTCTACTATTCTATAGAATAGTAGAATAGATACGGGGTGTGTTAAAATAATATTATGAATTGGAGAAAGATAGAGAGAATTACAAAAGGTATAGCCAGTCATCGACGAATGGAGATTGTGGACCTTCTCCAAAAGAAGCCAGAACTTTCTGTTGAGGATGTGGCGGAAATTTTAAAGATAAGTTTTAAGAACGCTTCGGCCCATATTAATAAGTTGGCTATTGCCGGTTTGTTAATGAAAAGACATGATGGCAATTTTGTTCGTCACAAGCTCACAAATCGTGGCATAATAGCTCTAAAATTCATACGAATGTTGGATTAAATGCAATTGTGATAGGATTTTTTAATATGCCTAAAAGCCAAGAAAATTCACCCGCCAATCCGCCTAAGGCGGATCGGGTAAGCAAGGAAAAAAGTGAATCGGCCTTGCGCGAAGAGGCGGTTTTGAAATTCTGGCAGGAAAACAAAATTTTTGAAAAAAGCGAAGGGAGGGGGAGCGAAGGGTTTGTTTTTTACGATGGTCCGCCGTTTGCCAACGGGGAGCCTCACTATGGCCATATGTTGGCCTCTGCCATTAAAGACGTTATTCCGCGCTATCAAGTAATGCGTGGGAAGAATTTGCGCCGAAGATGGGGTTGGGATTGTCACGGGCTTCCGGTTGAAAATTTGGCTGAAAGGGAGCTAGGACTTAAAGGTAAAAAAGATATAGAAGAATACGGCGTTGAGAAATTCAACGAAGCGGCGCGGGTGAATATTATGCGCGATGCGGGCATTTGGGAAAAACAAATTCCTCAATTGGGGAGGTTCGTTGATATGAAAGACAATTACAAGACGATGGATTCAAATTATACCGAGTCCGTTTGGTGGTCTTTCAAAACTTTGTATGACAAAGGGCTAGCTTACAAAGGATTTAAATCAATGCACTTGTGTCCGCGTTGCGGCACCACTCTTTCCAACTTTGAGGTTAATTTGGGCTATAGAGACATAACCGATTTGGCGGTGACAGTCCCTTTTGAAATTAAGGATGAACCCGGCACTTATTTTCTAGCATGGACAACAACCCCCTGGACCCTTCCGGGAAATATAGCGCTTGGAGTTAATTCGGAATTTGAATACGCCTTGATTTCAATTGAAGGGTCAGATTATGAAGATAAGAAATATATTCTAGCTAAAGAAAGATTAGATGTAGTTTTGAAAGACAAAAAGTACAAAATAGAAAAAACATATAAAGGAGCAGATTTGATTGGCAAGTCATATGTACCGCTTTTTGATTATTATCCTAAACGTCTGAAAGAAAATGTTTACCCGCCGGAAATTGCGGAGCAATTTGGGCGGGCCTGGAAAGTGTATGCGGCTGATTTTGTAACGCTTGAAGATGGCACTGGAGTGGTGCACGAAGCACCCGCCTTTGGAGAAGACGATTTGAAGCTGGCGCAAAAAAATAATATACCGATTGTGCATCATGTTGGTATGGATGGAAAATTCAAGGAAGAAGTTGAGGATTTTGCCGAACTTTTGGTAAAACCCAAAGACGACAAGGAAAAGAAAACTGACCATACCGATACCGACGTTGAAATAATTAAATTTTTGGCGCACAAGGGAAAATTGTTTGCCAAAGAAAAAATTACGCACTCGTATCCGCATTGCTGGCGATGCGATACTCCTCTTTTGAATTACGCCACCGACTCTTGGTTTGTGAAAGTGACTGATATAAAAGATAAACTCGTTGAAGAAAACAAAAAAATTAATTGGGTTCCGGAAAATGTCGGCAAATATCGCTTTGGCAATTGGCTGGAGGGGGCGCATGATTGGGCAATTTCCCGTAGCCGCTATTGGGGGGCGCCCATTCCTGTTTGGGAAAGTGAGGATGAGAAAGAAAGATTGGTTTTGGGCTCACTTCAAGATTGGAAAAAACACGTCAAAAAGTCCGGTAATAAATATTTCGTGATGCGTCACGGTGAGGCGGAAAGTAATGTTAAAAATATCACTAGCGCAAGTTATAAAGACAAGGTGCGTTTAACTCAAAAAGGAAAAGAAGAAATTGCTGAGAGTATTAAAATTTTGAAAGACAAAAATATTGATATTATTTTTGCTTCTGACTTTGTACGAACCAAAGAAACTGCCAGTATTGTGGCTTCTGGGCTCGGATTCAAAGAAAAAGATGTCATTTTGGACAAGCGACTGGAAGAAATAAATGTCGGGGACTTTTCCGGAAGGCCAAACGGGGACTATCACAACTACTTCTCTTCAATTGAAGAGAAGTTCACCAAAAGACCGCCAAACGGAGAAAGTTTGACCGATTTAAAGCATCGGGTCATGGGATTTATTTACGAAATTGAGAAAAAATATAAGGATAAGAAAATTTTGATTGTGACTCACGAATATGCCGTTTGGATGATGTTTACGGGGGCGCTCGGCTGGAGCGATAAAGTAAGCGCCGAAGACAAATCGCACAAAGATGATTTCATAAAAACGGCCGAAGTTTTGGAGTTGCCGTTTGTGCCTTTGCCGCATAATAGAAAATTTGAGGTTGATTTTCATAGGCCGTATATAGACGAGCTTCAAATAGTTTCTGAAAAAGGAATAAAGCTCACAAGGGTTAAAGACGTTTTTGATTGCTGGTATGAATCCGGCTCCATGCCTTATGGACAGGACCATTATCCATTTAGCAAATCACTTTTTGATCCGGAGAAAAACAAAGGGTATCCGGCGGACTTTATTGCCGAGGGAATGGACCAGACACGCGGCTGGTTTTACTCCCTTTTGGTTTTGGGAGTGGCTCTTTTTGGCAAAGCGCCTTACAAAAATGTGATTGTTAACGGTTTGGTTTTGGCGGAAGACGGTCAAAAAATGAGCAAGCGCCTAAAAAATTATTCGGACCCGATGGTTGTAATTCAGAAATACGGAGCGGATGCCTTGCGCTACTATATGCTCTCATCCCCGATTGTTCGAGGCGAGGAATTAAGGTTTTCCGAAAAGGGGGTTGGGGAAGTTGCCAATAAATTAATAGGCCGGCTACTTAATGTTTATTCGTTTTACGAAATGTATGCAGAAAAAGATTTATACGATGCATCGTATAAAATGCTTGAAAAAGCAGTAAGAGAAAGTGAGAATGTTTTGGATAAATGGATTATTGCCAGGTTGGATGAAACAATAAATGAAACCACAAAAGGAATGGATAGTTATGAATTGGATTTAGCCGCGAGACCCTTGATGAAATTTGTTGATGACCTTTCCACTTGGTATTTGAGAAGGTCACGAGAAAGATTTAAAAATTCCGGTAAAGACCAAGACAGCGCTTTAGCAACGACTCATTTTGTTTTGCTCCAAAGCGCCAAATTATTTGCCCCGACTATGCCATTTGTCGCAGAACATTTGTATCAAAAATTAAAAACAAGCGATGGATTAGAAAGTGTGCATTTAGAAAACTGGCCCGCCTCAATTTCCGTTGCGGAAACTGAGGCGGGTAAACCGGATTTGCTGGCCCAGATGAAATTAATTCGGGAAATTGTAACTTTGGCGCTTGAACAAAGAGCAAAATCAAATATTAAAGTTCGTCAGCCGCTTGGAGAATTGAAAATTAAAAATCAAGAATTGAAAGGAAAAGAAGAATTACTCGCACTCATTAGAGATGAGGTTAATGTTAAGGAAATTACTTTTGATGAAAAACTGGAAAGTGAAATTTTGCTTGATACTAGTGTTACAGCAGAATTAAAAGAAGAAGGAGTTGCCCGCGATGTCATGCGTCTGATTCAGGACAAACGCAAAGAAATGAATTTGGTACCCAGTGACCCGATAATGGTCTCTGTTTCCGGTAAGAAATATATAGTGGATGCACTTATTAAGTTTGAAGATGAAATAAAGAAAGTTACAAATGCCAAGAAAATAACTTTTGGCGTTGGCGAATTGCGCCAAACGGATGAAGAATTTGAAGTAGTAATTGAGAAAGTTTAATGTATGGCTTTACCAATTACATACTACATACTGAATACTAAATACTAACTTCATGTATCCCGTTAGAGGTCACGAACACCAATTTTTAATACAATGTATAAGGTCAATTTATTTACTAAAGCGAATAATAAGGTAACACGAAATTCGTTTTTCGTGTCCTACCTCTAACGGGATGTATCACCGTTACGAAAGCCAATGCTTTATACTTTCATCCTATTCAGAAAGGGAGGCCAATAGGACTTACGCTGTTTATTGCAAAGACATGGGGTTAATTTATGCCAAGGCGCAGGGGGTTGCTTTGCCCGCCTCCAAATTGCGGGGCAATTTGGAGGCGCCCTCCGTTTCCAACCTTTCGCTTGTAAAAGGCAAGGAAGTTTGGCGTATAGTGGGTGCGGAATACGGAGAAAATTTGTGGCGCTCCCTGGAAAACAATCGTGAGGGACTTTTTCTTTTTACGCGCCTAACGAATCTTTTGAAAAGAATGGTTTTTGGCGAGGAGCGTCACGAAGAATTGTACAAAATTCTGGAAGATGCTTTTTTAGCGCTACAAACAAAAAAATCCAAAGAAGATTTGTTGGCACTCGAATTGGTCCTGGTTTCCAGATTACTTCATCAACTCGGTTATTTTAAATTAAAGGAGGAATACGTCTCTTTTTTGGAAGAGGATATTAATAAAATCAAAAGTGAGGATGTTTTGGCAAAACAGCGGCTTTTGATAACGGAAATCAACCGCGCTCTTAAAGAAAGTCATCTCTAAAGTGTTATAATACCAATTACCCCAGCCCCACTTTTAATTTTTCAAATTTATTATTACAAGCAATATAGACAACAAAAGGTTTTTGCGGCAACGCGCTTCGCCTGAAAGGTATGGCCTGTTCGGCCACGCGCGTTGCGTGTATAGTAGAATTAAAAGTGGAGCGGGGTGGCGATTTTTATAGTCGCTTCGCTTCTTAAAAATCAGCCATGGCCAAACCCGACCTTATTAAAGAGTTGCAGGATAAATTGTATTCGCGGGGCGCGCAAAATGTAGAGCCGATTCGTGAACACGAGCTTTCAGAAAAAAACATTGAGGCGCCCAATGATTGGAAGCGAGAGGACGCTCCGGCGCCGTTAAAACCAGAAGATTTTATGAGTTCCAAACCGAAAAGTTCTTTCACCGTTATTTTTCTAATTTTCGCCATAATTTTCTTTATCGGCGCTTTTGCTTTCGCTTTCTATTCCATAAAAGGAGGGGGAAATACCGTTTCGGCCCAAAACATTGACCTTGGCATATCGGGTCCGGTTTCATCCGGCGGGGGTGAAAAAGTTTCCCTTGATATTGCCATCACCAATAGGAACAAGGTATTGCTTCGGACAACCGAACTAATAATTGATTATCCAAAGGGAACTAAAAAAGCCGAGGACTTAGGGGCGGACCTAATCAATGAGCGCATTTTTCTCGGCGACATAAAGTCGGGGGAAACGGCGCGTAAAACAATTACGGCGGTATTTTTTGGAGAAGAAAAGTCGGTGGCGGATATCAAGTTCAGCTTGGAATATAGAATTCCAAATTCCAATTCAATCTTCTCCAAGGACTTGATTTATCAGATGGTGATAAGCTCCAATCCTATTTCTCTAAATGTTTTGGGGCCCAAAGAGACGGTCAGCGGTCAGGATATAAATTTCAGCGTGGAGATTCGTTCAAACAGCACTGAAGTGATAAAAAATGTTTTGTTTCAAACCCGTTATCCGTCCGGCTTCGCCTTCAAAAGCGCTACGCCGAAACCTGCCTCCGGAGAAACTTTTTGGCAATTGGGCGATTTGGCGCCGGGCGAAAAGAAAACCGTCACCATAAACGGGAACTTAGTCGGTGAAAATGAAGAAGCGCGGGTATTCCATTTTGAAAGCGGAATCGGAAGTTCCAACGACAGAACCATACCGACCCTTTTTGCCGGGTTTAAGCAAGAAGTGGCCATTAAAAAGCCGTTCGTCGGTGTTTCCGTTTCCATAAACGGCAAAAGTGAGAGCGAAGTAATAGTGCCAAGGAATTCTCCGGTTAATATTCAGCTTTCCTATATAAACAATTTGCCAATTTCGGTGCGTGACGCGGAAATAATTTTGAATATTTCCGGACTGGCTTTTGATAAGAATGCCATTGAAGTTGATAACGGATTTTTCCAGTCGGCCAATAATACTGTTCTTTGGGACAGAAGCACGCTTGAAAAATTGGGAGAGGTTTTGCCGGGGGAAGGCGGCATAGTTTCCCTGACCCTAACTCCTAAAGGAGGAGTCATTCAGAATCCGGAAATAGTAATGAGCGCCAACGTTAAGGGTAAGCGGGTGGAAGAAAGCGGCGTGCCGGAAGAAATAATTTCAACAGTTACCCGCCACATAAAGTTTGAGTCCGATGTTTCGTTAAGCGTTAAAAGTTTGTATTCAGAATCCGCGATTAAAAATACGGGGCCCGTGCCACCTAAGGCCGAAGTGGAAACGACTTACTCAATTATGTTGACCGTCACCAACGGTTCAAATGATGTTACGGATACCGTAGTTCGGACAACGCTCCCATCATATGTGCGCTACATTGGCGAAGTTTATCCGGGAAGCGAGAATGTTTTATATGACGAGGCCAAGAAAGAAGTTTCTTGGAGAGCGGGGGTGGTACGCTCCGGCACCGGGACAATCCGCGCTTCAAAGCAGGTAACTTTCAAAGTGGGTATTAAGCCGAGCTTTTCTCAAGTGGGAGATAGCCCGGATTTGACCGGCCCCTTCACCTTAAAAGGGGAGGACAGATTTACCAATACCCCGATTTCCTTGGAAAAGTCGGCCGTTGACACCAAAACGGAAGATTTAATTGGGGTAAGCGGGGAGGTGGTGCCGTAGGTAGCTTTTAGCTTTTAGGTTTTAGCTATTAGCTGTTAGTATAGGAAAAAATACAAAGAATATGGGGAAAAAGGAGGAAAATTTGACCTGTCACGTTAGAAGTTTTTCTGATAAAAAAGATAATAGTAAATTTGCGAGGTAGAATAAAAATAATATGGAGAAAGATAATAAAATGGAAAATTCTAATGTGATGGAAAAGGTGGTTTCGCTTTGCAAAAGACGAGGGTTTGTTTTTCAGGGTTCGGAGATTTATGGCGGGCTTGCCGGCACATGGGATTATGGGCCGCTGGGCGCAGAACTTGCCCATAACATCAAAGAGATGTGGTGGAGATGTTTTGTGAGTGACCGTGAGAATATGTACGGACTTCAAAGTAGTGCCATAATGCCGGAGGGGGTGTGGAAGGCGAGCGGACACCTAAGTGGTTTTACGGACCCGATGATTGAGTGCAAAAAATGCAAGCGCCGTTTTCGGTCAGACCATTTGGATAATAAGAAAAAATGTTCGGAATGCGGCGGAGAATTGGGTGAAGAAAAAGTTTTCAATTTATTATTCCCGGTTGAAATGGGGAGCACCGAAGGTGGAAATCGTGCTTATTTACGAGGCGAAATCGCGCAGGGAATGTTTGTCAATTTTAAAAATATTTTGGACAGTTTTCACCCGAATTTGCCTTTCGGTATCGCTCAAATCGGCAAAGCTTTCCGGAATGAAATTGCCCAGCGCGATTTTCTCTTTCGCGTCCGCGAATTTGATTTGATGGAATTTGAATATTTTGTACGCGAAGGAGATTGGGAGAA
>CAYHJR010000008.1:0-18428 GCA_964357075.1 uncultured Candidatus Saccharibacteria bacterium | reverse complement strand
TCAATATTGAAAGCCTTATAGTCGACGGTCTTTCAATCGCTACTTCCAGCACTCATACCTTTAGTGGAATTGTCGGGGACCACACCATTGATGTCTCCTTCGTCTCTTCAACCACCCCTGTGTTAGATGTAACGCCTCCTACTACTCCAATAATTATTTCTTCCAATCACAATGTAAATTCGGTCTCAACCGATGGAGGAACTGCAATTACATGGTCTACTTCGACAGATGGAGAATCCGGTTTGGCCGGCTACTCAATTGAATTCAGTAATGCCAGCACGACAATTCCCGACAATGCGGTTGATGAATTGACCACTTCAACCTCGACAACTCTTTTGTCCGGTACTTACTGGTTCCACGTAAAGGCACTTGATAATACGGGTAACACTTCAACCACCACTCACTTTGGACCATTCAGCATTTCCGATTCACAGGTACTCTATATCAATTCAACAATTGGCGGAATTTACCACGAATTCTTTGCACCAACTCTTGCTGAAGCGACTCTCGCCTCAACGACTGGCATAACCAAAATTGAAAATTCAACCATAACTACTTGGTGGGATATTACTAATTCAAATCTTTTGGGAGTAATACTGGATAATTCACAGATAAATCTTGTCTCTGCTACTTCATCTTCAATCTTGAATTCAATTTTGACAAACTGTACGCTGAATAATGCCACAATTAAAAATTACTTGGCAGTCGGATGTTCGGTGTCTGATTCAATCGTTGACCCGCCAGTGCCAGCCAACGACTTAACTAGTTCTTCTGTATCGGCCGACTCTTTGGTGCTTACTTCGGACGTTACTTTCTCAATAGTCATTCACTCATTTATTCTAAATTCAACCATTGACCACTCAACACTTATAAATAGCACTTCAACCGATAGCATTATTAACGACTCAACTCTCAGTGGAGCTGTAGTTGATGGCGTGACGATGAATGATAGTGCAGTAGCCACCTCAACAATTACCGGCGGCTCTGTCACAGACAGTGATATCACGAATGCGATACTTACAAACTCAACAAGTACAAATTCTTCTGTTGCAGGAGGCACTCTTAATAATTCAACTGTTTCTGACACTACAACCACGAATACAGATATTGATGGTAGCCAAGTTGACAATTCAATTCTTGACAGCACTTCAATAACAAATTCTACAACTATCGGGTCAACTATTATCAACGGAGAAGTAACAAACTCGACCGTCACAAATTCAACCACCACCGCCTCTATAATAGACAGTATTGTCACTGGTTCAACGTTAACAAACGTTTCTGTTATTGGCGGGTTAGTTGCAGATTCTACTGTCACAAGCAGCACGACCACCAACGCTACCATTACTGGAAGTATCGTTACAGATTCCACTCTTACAAATTCAACCTCAACCAATTCTGTAATTAGTGATTCAACTCTTCTCGATACTTCGCTTACGAATGCCACTTCAACTAATTCCACAATTACAGGAGGCATAGTTTCGGATTCTACGGTTTCAAACAGCGACATCACGAACGCCGTAATTAATGGTGGTTCAACAGTTACAGATGTGACCATTACTGGCACAAGTACAATCATTACAAATTCCGATGTGGCAGGTACAACTCTAGTTAATGCCGTCATCGTTGATAATATAATTTTGAGCGGAGAAATTACTCCACTCGGCACTACGACTCCAATTATCATTACCGTGCCAACTCCGCTTGCCGACCTTATCAATATGGCGCCGGAGGCAAGCGTTTCTGCTTCACCGTCCGGTCTCACAGTTACTCTTACTGGTTTTGCCAATGACTTAAATGCAACGAGTACTATTACAGACAGTTGGACCTTTGCTTGGGACTTTGGCGATGGCGTAATCGCAACTGCAACTTCAAGCACTCCTCAAAATATTCAAACTCATACTTTTGCAACTTCAGGTACCTTTACAGTCACACTTACCGTAACTGATAGTTTTGGCGCAACTTCAATAACAAATCAATCTGTTTCAGTTTCTGCTCCAGCGGGAGCGGGCGGTGGGGGCGGTGGAGGAGGAGGCGGTGGTAATGGCCCAATTAACCCGCTCGCACCAAGTGTTTTGAATCTTTCAACAACAACAGCCACTTCAACTACAAGTACAACTGGAGGCGCTAGCGGCGAAGTACTTGGTGCCGGAACATTCAAATTCACCCAAGATCTCACTTATGGCATGAGGAATAATGAGGTACTTGAACTCCAGAAGCGCCTTGCCAAAGAGGGGTACTTTAAAGTTGAACCGACCGGCTATTTTGGATCAATCACCCGGGCCTCCGTCATTGCTTATCAAAAGAATTACAACATCCTACCTCAACTTGGAATTGTCGGACCAATCACTCGCGCTAAATTAAATGGGGAAGTTCTCGGAACACAAACATTCAAATTCACTCAAGACCTCACTTACAGTATGAGAAACAACGATGTGTTTGAACTACAAAAGCGTCTTGCCAAAGAAGGATACTTTAGCGTTTTGCCAACTGGATACTTCGGACCAATCACTCGCGCCTCCGTCATTGCTTACCAAAAGACGCATAATATTTTGCCTCAACTTGGAATTGTGGGACCAATTACTCGCGCTAAATTAAATGGAGAAACTGCAACTGTGGCGCCAACTACTCCCACTGCTCCCAAAGCGCCGGTGACGACTCCAAAACCAACCTCTCCGCCAAAAGCAATTGACCTAAAACCGCTTTCCCCGGAATTGATAAGTGAAGCAACGAAAAGCACTTCAACTGAAGCCGTCTCAACACAAACCGTCTTTGAAAAAGTTAAAGGATTCTTCAGAGGGTTATTTGGAGGCGGAAAGTAGGGCAGAGCGGTATAATGAACAGGTATGTGGCGCAAACTCTTGCATCACTTCTTTATTCCTCATGAGGGCAATGACCACACCCCGCATTTTTTCCACGACTCCGTTGTGGCGCTAATTATCTTTTGTGTCATTGCTCTTGAGGGCGCGCTCTTCTTCCACGTCTACGTGATTGAGAAAACGGATATGTTTGGCGCGGTTTTGGTTAGCACGCTTTTAACGCAAACAAACGAAGAGCGTGCCAAAACCGACCTTTTTCCCGTTAAGCTGAATCCGCTTTTATCTGATGCCGCTTCCCGCAAAGCGCGCGACATGGCGGAGAAAGGATATTTCTCGCATCAGACACCCGATGGTGTGGAGCCATGGAGATTTCTGGAAGAATCGGGTTATTCATACAGCTACGCGGGGGAAAATTTGGCGGTCAATTTTTCCGATTCAAAAGATGTGACGGAGGCCTGGCTTAATTCACCGACGCACAAAGAAAATATTTTAAACAGGCAATATAGTGAAATGGGGATTGGGGTAGCCGAAGGCGTTTATAAAGGGAGATTGACAACTTATGTTGTGCAGTTTTTTGCCACTCCGGCTTTCGCTCAAAACTTGGCGGACATAAAACCTGAAGAGACGGAAAGAGAGACGGAAAGGGAAATCCCGACTCAAACCGCGCAAAATGAAATTGTTCCGGCGCAAACAAATGTGCTCGGAGAATCAACAGAAGTTGCGCCCAATAATTCGGGCTCGGGATTGATTTCCGGACTGTTAAGCAATCCGCGCCACGTTACTCAATTTATTTTTATTTCCATACTATCTTTGATTGTTTTGGCATTCCTGTTGGCGGTTTTCATAAAAATTCATATTCAAAGAAGCAAAGTATTTATAAATGGGGCGATAATGCTGGCGTTAATCGCCTTGTTCTGGTTTGCCAATACCGCGCTTTTGAAAAATCAATTGGAAATTCCTGATGTGAGCGCCAGCGTTGCCTCAAGTTTTGAATAAACTTTTTTAGAGAGTGTAGCAAAAGTTTCTTATACCCCTTATTCGTGCGAATAAGGGGTATAAGAAATTGTGTGATATTATAGTAAAGATAATTTTTTATACGATGCATCGTATAAAAATAATTTTATATCTTTATCAAAAAATAAAAAAACAGGCAGCCGAAGCCGCCTGTTGTGTCAATGTCATCCCCCGTTGCCCGTTCAGGGCATGATTTCGAAGCGGATTCCCCAGACCGTGTCCTGGTTCAAACTGGACTTCAGGCCACCAGGCATGGTGACCACGGTCTTGGTGAAATCCTTGTGCGGGCCGACGCCGAAGCAGAATTTCGGGTTGGGGCAAGCGCCGACGCCTGCTGATCCGTCCATGGCCATCGTGCTAACCTTGGCGGATGCAAACAGCGGTCCGGCGGCGTTTGTGCTTTTGCAGCCGATGTTGAATTTCACGCCGATGCCACCGGAGACGAATATCCTGGCGCCGAAGATCTCCCAGCCGGGGAAAAGCTTCCCGGTGATACCTGGGGTGAGTCCCACGTCACACTCGAAACTCGCCATCTTGGTCCCGGAGAGGCTGACTGAGCCTTCTTGTCCGGTTGAAATACCGAGCGTGTATGCAAACTCCGGCCCTTTCACCGGGGAATAACCGAGCCGGAGCGCGGCCGGTCCGTTGGAGGTAGACCCAACGATTTGGCCGAAAGCTCCGAGATTCGCCAATTCCTTCGTACTGCTACTTCCACCACCCAGCTCGAGCTGGAGTTGCAGGCCGCTTCCGAGATCACTGGGGGCCTGCCCGAGGGCAGAGATTCCGTACAGCGACAGCGCGCCGGCCAAAAGGACGGCGATGGAGCGGGTGATTCTGGCCATGGCGGCCTCCTCTTTGGTTGATGAGTCGGAGGTGTCCCCATACTGATAAGGAACACCCTTGCTATCTGACACATTACAACTCTGAATGTGGGGTGTCAACCCTGTAGTGAATTTTGGCATCGGCTTTGCCAAGGGCGCCTTTGGGCGCAATGCCAAAATCTACTACAGGGTCAACCCCTAAAATGAGTGTGCTATAATCGTCAAATTAAATACGAAGATGAAGATAAAAACCTATACAAAAAAGGATTTTGCCTGGACTCGCTGGCAACCGAAGGATTTTAAGGATTTCCCGGAAAAGGCCATCGCTGAATTGAAAAAGGATTATGCGGCAATCAAGAAAATTCCGGCCAAAGGACGCACTTTTGAAAACACCGTCGTGGCTTTAGAGCGCTCGGGGAAAATTTATGGAGAGAAGCTGGGGTTTGTCAGTTTTTTGGCGGAGGTCTCGCCGCATAAAAACGTGAGAGAGGCGGCGCACAAAGTTGAGGAAAGATATTCTAAGAAAATAGTGGACGTGGTTTATGATGAAGGAATTTACAAAGCACTCAAGGAATATGAATCGAAAAAAGAAAAATTAGTAGGGGAAGACAAAAAACTTTTTACAGATACAATGCGCGGTTATAGGCGCATGGGTTTTGATTTGCCTAAGGCCAAAAGAAATATTCTCAAAAAGAATTTAAAAGAATTATCAAAACTTTCTTTACAATTCAGAAAGAATATTAATGATTACAAGGATTTTATAACTCTTACCAAAGAAGAAGCTGTTGGGCTTCCGGAGAGATATTTGGCTGGACTTAAAAAAGACAAACAAGGTCGGTTTATAATCACTTTAGAATATCCAGACATTGGTCCGTTTTTAGAAAACTCTCCCAATGATAAAAAAAGAAAGGAAATTACCGACAAAAATAGCAGAAAGGGCGGTAGAGATAACATTAAAATTCTGCAAAAAATGATTTCCTTGCGGCATAAAAACGCCTCACTTTTGGGTTACAAGAGCTTTGCCCATTATGTCATTGAAGAAAGAATGGCCAAGAAGCCGGAAATAGTCATGAAATTCCTGCACGATATTGAGAGTAAAGTAGAGAAGAAGGCTAAAAAAGAGCGCGAAGAGGTTTTGATGTTAAAGAAAGAAATTACTAAAAACAAAAACGCCAAATATGAATATTTTGACAGCTATTATGTTAATCAGCTAAAAAAGAAAAAATACGCGGTTGATAATGAAAAAGTCAGAGAGTATTTTCCATTTGAAAAAGTAAAAAAAGGACTTTTTGAAATTTATCAGACGCTTTTTGGGGTTAGATTTAACAGATTGAAGGATTATCAATTGTGGCACAAAGACGCGGAACTCTATGAGGTCAAAGACAACGGCGAAACAATAGCTTACTTCGGGATGGATCTTTTTCCTCGTGAAGGGAAGTACGGACACGCCGCCGCTTTTCCCATCATAAATGGCCGTGAAGAAGATGATACTTACATCTCGCCTTTTGCCACTTTGGTCTGTAATTTCCCGAAACCAACCAAAGATAACCCTTCAGTACTTTCCCACGGGGAGGTGGAAACACTTTTTCATGAGTTTGGCCATGTGATGCATGATGTATTAACAAAGGCGCGGCATGAGTCCCAATCAGGATTTCATGTGGCGTGGGATTTTGTGGAAGCGCCGTCGCAAATGCTTGAGAATTGGACGTGGAATAAACAAATGTTGAAAAAAATATCTTCGCATTATAAAACCGGAGAAACATTGCCCGATGCGATTATAGAAAAAATGTTGAAGGCGAAAAATTTCATGATATTCTCGCATTATTTGCGACAAATGCTTTTCTCTATTTATGACATGGCGCTTCATTATCAAAAAAAGAAGGGCCATCTTCCGGAAATTTATAACAAAATGATGAAAAAAATGGTTGGGCTGAAGTTGCCCAAAAGTCAATTATTTCCGGCGGGTTGGGGGCATATTGGAGCCGAATATGCCGCCGGATACTATTCTTACGCTTGGGCGGAGAATTACGCATCGGATATGTTCACTCGTTTTGAAAAAGAAGGGTTGCTGAACCCAAAAACAGGGCGGGATTATAGAAAATGGATATTGGAGAAGGGGAGTTCAATGGATGAAATGGACTTGATAAAAGGTTTTTTGGGCAGGAAGCCAAATAATAAAGCATTTCTGCGCCATATCGGAATAAAGTAGCTTTCAGCTGCCTGCCCCGTAGCGATCCGCCAGCTGGTGGATCTGCTACTGGGGTTGGCTTTTAGCTTTGAGAAAAGATACTATACAAATTATTAATCCCGTTAGAAATCACGGACAACGAATATTGTATAATTATATGGTCGGAATTTTAATAAAAAATAAACATATAAATAGGGACGCGGACTTTTTCGTGTCTTATTTCTAATGGGATGAAAAGAGTAATTATCGTCCATGGTTGGGGCGGACATCCGGGGGAAGGGTGGTTTCCGTGGCTAAAAAAAGAATTAGAGAAGAAAGGAATTGAAGTATTGATTCCGCAACTTCCTGATGCGGAAGAGCCAAGAATTGAAAAATGGGTTCCCGCGCTCTCTGGCGCGGTTGGAATTCCCGATGAGGAAACATATTTTGTAGGACATAGTATGGGGTGTCAGACCATTGCTCGTTATCTGGAAACATTACCAGAAGGACAAAAAGTTGGCGGAGCAGTTTTTGTGGCTGGATTCTTTAAACGACTTACTGGTTTGGAAGACGAAGAACAAGAAACGTGGAAACTCTGGCTCGCGAGTCCTGTTGATTTAGAAAAGGCGAAATCTCATTTGCCAAAAAGTGTAGCGATTTTCTCCGATGATGACCCTTTTGTTCCGTTAGAAAATGTTGATGATTTTCGTGATAAACTTGGTTCAGAAATAATAATTGTACCCAAAGCGGGTCATTTTAACGACGAAGTCGGCTGTTTCCAATTATCCCAAGTCCTGAAGGCGCTTGAATCAATGTTTTGAAACTGGTAGCTGATAGCTGGAAGCTGAAAACTGGCAGGTAATGCACAGTTTTTTTGACGGCTAGTCAAAAAAACTGTGCTAAAGTTTATTGAAGCTTTGTCCGCAAGGCACTTTTTTACATGGTCATAAAAGTTCTAATGTTTGGATGGGAGTTCCCTCCGCATAACAGTGGCGGCTTAGGAGTGGCGTGCCAAGGGTTATCCCGCGCACTGGCCAAAAGCGGATTTGAAATAACTTTCGTTTTGCCGAGAACGGTGGACTTGGATGTTGATTATATTAAGCTTCGTTTTGCGGGATTGGAAAAAATAAAGTTCCGCACTGTCAATTCTCCGCTTTCCCCATATTTAACGAGCGGGAAATACAAAAAACTTTTTGGAAATCCCGACAGCTTTTATGGACCGGATTTAATAAGTGAAGTGAAGCGTTACGCGGTTTTGGGTGGAAAGATTGCCGAGGAAGAAGAACATGATGTTATCTATGCCCATGACTGGCTTTCTTTTGGCGCGGGAATTGAAGCTAAGCAAGTTTCGGGGAAGCCGCTCGTGGTTCATGTGCACGCCACCGAATATGACAGATGCGGCGGAAGCTCCGGAATAAATAGCGAGGTCTACGCGATTGAGAGGGCGGGAATGGAAGAGGCCGATTGCGTTATCGCGGTTTCTCAATTTACCAAGGACACAATAGTTCGCCATTATGGCATAGCGCCTCAAAAAGTGATTGTGGTTCATAATGGCATTGATGAGCATACTTTTCCGCACGAGAACAGGGGAGACGGGCGTTTTTCCAAACTGAAAAAGGCGGGATACAAAATAGTGCTTTTCAACGGGCGCATTACGCTTCAAAAGGGGCCGGATTATTTTGTGCGGGCGGCTAAAATTGTCTTGGAGCATAATCCAAAAGTTTTGTTTGTGATGTCGGGCTCGGGAGATATGATGCGCCAAGTGATGCAACAAGCGGCTTATTTGGGATTGGGAGATAAAATACTTTTTCCCGGATTTTTACGGGGAGATGATTTGGCGGAAATGTACAGCGCGGCGGACTTATTTGTAATGCCTTCCGTTTCCGAGCCATTCGGCATAACTCCGCTTGAAGCCATGAAGATGGGGACACCTGTAATTATGTCCAGGCAATCGGGGGTGTCAGAAACGGTTAAGAACGCGCTAAAAGTTGATTTTTGGGACGTTGATGAAATAGCCAATAAGATTTTGGCGGTGGTAGGGTATCCGGCACTTCACGAGACATTGAAAGGAAACGGACTTTCCGAAATCGGCAATATCAGCTGGGACAAAGCCGCCTCAAAAATCAAGGAAGCCATCAATTCAATTTTGGGGTGGTTTAAGAAATAAAAAGATAGCGGTTTCCACTTTTCATCCACTTTGGGCCAGCAATTAGCTCCTATATACAAAATACTGAATACGATATACTAAATACTAACCATGCCTTCCGTCTGTTTCTATTTTCAAGTTCATCAGCCCTACCGGGTAAAAAAATATCGGGTTTTTGATATTGGGCACGACCCTAATTATTTTAATGACAACGGCGAGAGTAATTTGAATAATGCTAAAATTCTAAAAAAGGTGGCGCACAAATCATACTTGCCTACCACCAACCTCATACTGGAGCTTCTGAAAAAACATAAAGAATTTAAAGCGTCATATTCGTTTTCCGGAGTTGTCTTGGAGCAAATGCAAGAACACGCGCCGGAATTGATTGAGTTATGGAAAAGATTGATTGATACGGGCCGAGTGGAGATACTCGGTGAAACATACCACCATTCGCTGTCTTTTTTCTATTCGGGAGATGAATTTGAAGAACAGGTAAAAATGCATCGCGATATTGTGCGAAAACTTTTTGGTGTGCGTCCGGAAGTTTTTCGAAATACCGAGCTTTCTTACAGGAACGATTTGGCTTATTGGGCGGAGGATAAAGGTTATAAGGGAATATTGGCGGAAGGATGGGACAAAGTTTTGGGTTGGCGAAGTCCGAACTTTGTATATAGACCAGCCGGGACAACCCGCATTAAACTTTTATTAAAAAATTATAAATTGTCGGATGATATTGCTTTTCGTTTTTCTTCTCGTGATTGGGCCGAGTGGCCACTCACAACAGAGAAATTCGGCCAATGGGTTTCGGCTATAAATGGCAATGGGGAAACGATTAATCTTTTTATGGATTATGAAACATTTGGTGAACATCAATGGGAAGAAACCGGTATTTTTCATTTTTTGCGCCAATTGCCGGAGGAGCTTTTGAAACACAAAGACAATAACTTTAAAACGCCAAGCGAGGTCATTCGCACGTACCAAGCCAGAGGTGAAATTAGCGTACCGCATATTTTGACATGGGCGGACACTGACCGCGATTTGACGGCTTGGGCAGGGAATCCCATGCAACACGCGGCATTGAAAACAGTTTATGATTTGGAAGAGAAAGTGCTTGCTACAGGAAATCAAAAACTAATTGATAGTTGGCGTAAACTGCAAACCTCGGACCACTTCTATTATATGTGTACCAAGTGGTTTGGAGATGGAGACATTCATGCTTATTTCAGTCCGTATGAAACGCCGTATGACGCTTACATCAGCTATATGAATGTTATCAACGACTTGAAGCTACGTCTTGAAACAAAGGCGTGATACAATTTTGTAATAAAAACGGTTTGGTTTTTTGTAAAATAATTATCAGTTAATTAAAAAAACATGGTCGTAAAAAAAATAACAAAGAAGGCAGCTTCCAAGAAAACAGCCAAGAAGTCCGATTCTCTAAAAAAGCAAATGAGAATGGTAACCGGTGAATTGTGTTTTTGGGTGAATAACGGTCCCATACTGTGCAGTATCAAAGATTTACACGGCGCTCTGCTTCGCATGAGTGATGACCAGTTTAGACATCATGTCAACAAGCAAAAAAATGATTTTGCTTTATGGGTCAAAAAAGCACTGCTTGATGATGCGGCGGCCAGACGCCTTGCTTCTGTTAAAGATAAGAAATCGGCCATAAAGGTGGCGGCGATTTCTTTGAAAGGATATAAATAGAATATAAAGCTTTATGCCGCGCTCTGTTGTTTTAGGGAACGGGGAGACACTTGTAGCGCTTGATAAATTTGGTCAAGTGCGCGATTGGTATTTTCCGCGTGTCGGCTTGGAGGACCATGTGCGCGGGCACTATATTCATCGCCTGGGTGTTTGGGTTGATGGCAGGGTTTCTTGGTTTGGAGAAGACAAAGAATGGCAAATTAGGGCCGGAGCCGAGGAAAATGCCTTAGCCAGCTTTATTTCCGCTACGCACAACGGCCTTGGAATCTCCATTATGTTCAAGGATTTGGTTTATAACGAACATTCAATTTTTGTTCGTGAGATTGTTGTTACCAATAAATCAAAGAGGAGCCGGGAGATAAAGTTTTATTTGGCGCATCAATTTGAATTATATAAATCGCACGGAGCGGACACGGCTTTTTTTGACCCCAAACGCCATTGTCTGATTCATTATAAAGGACAGAGAGTTTTTCTAATAAACGGAGAAATAGACGGTGCGCCATTTTCGGATTACACCACCGGGCTTGCCAATTTCAAAGATTTGGCCGGCTCGCACAAAGACGCTGAAGACGGGCAATTATCTAAAAATCCAATCGAGCACGGACCGGCGGACTCGGTGGTTGGGTTTTACGGATTTTATTCTGGGGGCGAAACAAAAACTATCCACTATTGGGTTTGTACCGCGCGCTTCATGCCGGAGGCCTATGAATTGAATAATTTGGTTTTGAAAAAGACGCCTCGGCATATTATTAAAAGCACCTCTGATTTTTGGAAGGCCTGGGTCAATAAATATGAATTTGATTTTTACAAGCTGTCCCCCCAAATTGTGTCTTTGTTTAAAAAATCTTTGATGATAATTCGAGCGCACGTTGACAATGACGGGGCGATTATTGCTTCCGCCGACTCCGATATGCTGAATCAAGGCAAAGACACCTATGCTTACATGTGGCCCCGAGACGCCGCTTTTTCCGCCGCCGCCTTGGATAGGGCCGGAGACCAAAATGTCTCGCGCCGATTTTTTGAATTTTGCAAAAGTGTCATAAGTAGCGAGGGTTACTTAATGCATAAATATTTGCCGGACAAGTCCCTCGGTTCTTCCTGGCACCCCTATATTAGGGACGGAGAATTTCAATTGCCAATTCAAGAGGATGAGACAGCCGTTGTTATTTGGGCCTTGTATCAGCATTATCTGCGCACGCATGACATTGAGTTTGTTGAAGCTCTCTATAACGAAGTGGTGGAAAAAGCGGCTGAGTTTATGCTGGAGTATCGCGACAGTAAAACAAAACTTCCCAAACCAAGCTACGATTTATGGGAAGAAAAATATGGGGTTACTACTTATACCTCGTCTGCGGTTTATGGCGCTCTTATTGCGGGAGCTGAAATTTCGAAGTTGTTGGGGAAAACAGAGCATGAATCGCGGTATAGAAAAGGCGCGGAAGAGATTAAAGAAGCGATTTTTGAAAATCTTTACGATAAGACGACCGGAAATTTTTTGAAGCTGATAATTTATCGCGGCAAAGACCGTGTCGAAGACCGTGTCGAAGACCGGACGATTGACATTTCAAGCGCTTTTGGAATTTTTCTTTTTGGCGTGCTTCCGGTCGAAGACCTGCGATTGCAAAAGGCGATGGAGCAGACAGTTAAAACGCTCAGTCGCAATATTTCCGGGAAGGGGATTGCTCGCTATGAAGGCGATGGATATTACCGTATTTTGGGGGACACTCCCGGGAATCCGTGGTTTATTTCAACGCTTTGGTACGTGCAATATTTGATTGCCAAGGTGCAAACGGAAAAAGATTTTGATGAGGTGAGAGAATATTTAAAATGGGTCGCTGAACGCGCTCAACCCTCGGGGGTGCTTTCCGAGCAAGTCCATCCGTTTAGCGGAGAGCAAGTGGCGGCCTCGCCCTTGACTTGGAGCCACGCTGAATTTGTTAATACTGTTTTGAAATACTTGGACCGCGCCCAAGATTTTGGCTTATGCGTGGCCTGTAATCCTGTGCCTTAGTTTGTATTTAGTATACGGTATATAGTATGGGGTCTATTTACTCTCAAATCTATTTTGGTCAATAAAACACTATTATTACAACTAGATACTAAATACTAATTACGATATACTAATTTGTGATGAAATCCCGTTAGAAGCTACTACGACGGAGTGTAGATTAATAACTTTGTGTCAAATATTTATATCGAAATTAATCTAAAGCAAAACTCGCTGTTAATTACGCGAGTAGCTTTCTAATGGGATGAAAGAAGCCATAAAAAATTTTCCGCAACAGTTTGAGTTTGAGCCGGAAGTTGCAAACACCGAAAAACTTAAAAAGCATGATAAGTTTATCGTCTGCGGCATGGGCGGCTCTTCTTTGGGGGCTTGGCTTTTGAAGCGCGACAATCCTTATTTAGATTTATTACTTCACAGAGATTATGGATTGCCGCGCGTGCCGGATTATTTTCTTAAAGAAGCTCTCATTATCCTTTCGTCGTATTCAGGTAATACTGAAGAGGTGTTGGATACGGCGCAGAAGTGTAAAGAAAAGGGACTGTCCACTGCGATTATTACGGACTCCGGCGAGCTTTTGCAATTCGCCAAGGATAACAAGATTCCTTACATAGATTTACCAAATACCGGAGTGGAGCCCAGAATGGCTATTGGTTTTACCATGATTGCGCTGGTCCGCCTAATGGGGGATGCCAATCTTGAAGAAAAAATTAAATTTTCCGGAAGCCGGCTTGACCCGAACGAAGAAAAAGCGGTTGGAGAAGATTTGGCCCGTGTTTTGATTGATAAGATTCCGCTAATTTACAGCTCCACCCTCAATATGCCACTTGCTTATAATTGGAAAATTAAGTTTAACGAGACGGCTAAAATACCGGCGTTTTACAACATTTTTCCGGAATTTAACCATAATGAGCTCTCCGGTTTTGACATTAATGATAAAAGTAAAATTTTGAGCGAGAGATTTAATCCAATATTTTTAACCGATGAAGATGATGGCCCGCGCATAAAAAAGAGGATGGATGTAATGGAACAACTTTTCCTGGATAGAAAAATAAATGTAACACGTATTCCAATTGAAGGGAAAAATGCCATGAGTAAAATTTTTAGAAGCATTTTACTTGGAGAATGGACGGCGCTTAATTTGGCGAAACACTATGGCTCATTGGACGCTAAAACGCCCTTGATTGCCGAATTTAAAAAGAAAATAGCTGAATAAATACTTGTCCCGTTAGAAAATCAACAGATTATAAATTAAAGAATAAATTGAAAGCGAAAATGATTATGCCAAAAAATATAAAGATAAATTTATTAAGTTTAATTTTCTAATGGGATGTTTGTAGTTGCTGACATTGGCGGAACAAAAATGCGTCTGGCGGGAAGTAAGGATTTACAGAGTTTTTCCGAGCCGGTTATTTTGGATACACCACAGGACTTTGAGACAGGAGTTAAGGTTTTTTTGGATACGATTGAGAAAATTTGCTACGGAGAAAAACCGGAAAAAATCTGTGTTGGGCTTCCCGGCATATTGAATGCTGACAGAATGAGTTTGTTTAAGGCGCCGCATTTACGCTCTTGGGAAAAGCACGACATAAAATCTTACCTTGAAAAAGAAATTGGAAGTAAAGTTTTTCTAGAAAATGATACGGCGCTAGTTGCTTTGGGCGAAGCCAATTTTGGCGCAGGTAAAGATTTTCCGATAATGATGTATTTGTCTGTTTCAACCGGAGTGGGTGGCGCACGCATTGTTAATAAAAAAATTGATGAAAGGCGATACGGTTTTGAGCCGGGGCATCATATTGTCATGATTGACGGCAAGCCGCATGAACTGGAAGACCTCATTTCCGGCACCGCTATTGAAAAAAAATATGGTAAAAAGCCGTACGAAATCTTGGATGAAGAAGTGTGGGACGAGTGCGCGAGGCACGTGGCCAGCGCTATTTATAACTTGATGCTTGATTGGTCGCCCTATGGCGTGGTTTTGGGTGGGTCAATGTTTAAGGAAATTGGCATAAAAGTAGAAAGAGTGGAATATGAATTGAAACATTTGCCGGTAATTTTTCCTGATTTGCCAAAAATTGTGAAAGCGGAATTGGGGGATTTGGGCGGGCTTTATGGGGGGGTAGCGTATTTGAAAAACATTCAATGATAAAGGAAAAAGCGTTATATATATTGGTTACTATAATTTTGATAGCCATAGGGACGGCCTATTATTTTTTTGATTTAAACACCAAACAAAATATTGCTAACGAAAATATAGGTGGAAATGACTCAGTTGTCGAAGAAAATTTAGAAAAAATTGGGAGAACAGGGGTGTTGGGCCAGCCAGTGCCGACCATAAAAATTGAGGAAAATAAAAAGTCATTGCCTTGTGATTATTTAGGGGAAAAATCTTTACCTATGAGATATGAAAAATTTAATGCAAGTGAATGGGTAAACTATCTAAAGTACGAAAACAAGATTTACTATCAAGGGAGCTTTTTTTCACAGGCTAAATGTATAGAGGTTGTGGAGGCAGACCCGGGTTCATTTAAAGCACTGGCTCACTCACTGTGGACAGGAATTAACTTTGCAGTTGACTACGCAAAGGATAAAAATAGTGTTTATTTCCTTGGTAAAAAAGTTGATAATGCTGACCCAGAGACTTTTGAGTTTATACCACTTGAGTATTATGGAAAGCAGTTTGTGTTCAATTATCTGTATTCAAAAGACTCTAGAAGTGTTTTCAGAGAAGGAGTTAAATTAGAAGGTCTTGACCCACAAAGTTTTAAGGTTTTAAGACCAAATTATAGTTGTGAAAAACACGGGTGTTCCGAAGGTGGACTATACAAAGATAAATTCGGCGTCTACGAACACGCAAGGCCTTATTTGGGGCAGGATAAATACGAAGAAAAGATTATGAAAATTGTTGGCGCTGATCCAGAGAGCTTTAGAGGTTTTGAAAAAAATACTTCAGATAGAGTAATAATTGATTATGAATACGCAAAGGATAAAAACAACGTATATTATTATGGAACCAGTAGGATTATCGGTGCAGATGTAAATTCGTTCAAGCCGTTAGGGATAAGGATGGGTATAGATAAAGATAATTTTTATTTACAGGGAAAAAAGAAGGATTTTGTTGATATCAACACATTAGAGGCCCTAACTTCTCCAAAAGGAGAACCAAAGAACTACTTTTCTACTACAACCGATTTTGGTTTTGTATCAGATTATGACCCACAAAATTATAAATATCTGGAGTATCTAAAAGATAAAAATAATGTTTACCACTACGATGCAGGACTTGAAGGCACGGGTTTTAACATTGTAGAAGGGGCAGATCCAGCCACTTTTGAAATTATACCGTCTGGTGTGAGGGATAAAAATAACTGCTACTATTCTGGGAATAAAACTGCCTGCAGAGAGAATTAGATATAAGGATATAAGAGGTGACGAAAAAAGCGGAATTGGGGGATTTGGGCGGGCTTTATGGGGGGGTGACTTATTTGAAACAAGTATAAAAAAGATTAACCCCGCGCGTAGCGCGGGGTTTCGGAGGACTTGCTCGCCTAGGAGGGTTTTTTGGCCCCCTCTTCTTCTGGGTAGATCGATTTTTCGGTGGTTTGCGGAGATATCACCACAAACCCACCGCCGATTGTATTTTGACCCAAGATATCGGCGATTTTCTGCCAATCCGGGTCTAGAATCAGAGGGGGCTGACCCCCTTTTTCTTTCTCGGCCATTAGTGTTCCCCTTTTTTCCAACTCCTCGGGATGAAGAGCTAGTTTTTGTCCGGATTATTATTTAGTTCTGGGCACAAACAAGCTCTCCATCATTCCTGTGAATGAGTCGCATAAAGAAAATTAGAGTTTCGTTTGTGACCTTCACTATCTTTAATGTTAAGCGATAAACTGTTTTGGTCAATGTTTGTTTGGTGGATAAAGCAAGGTATTATTAGTGCATGAGGAAAGTGGCCATATTTGATGTTGATGGGACGATTTTTAGGGGTTCTTTGGTTATTGAGCTTGTTGAGGTTTTAATTGAGCGCGGGATTTTCAAAACCGAAGCACGCCGAATATATCAAGCGGAGAAATTGCGCTGGTTAGACCGCAAGGGTGATTATGAAAGTTATATAAACGCCGTGGTGGCTTCTTTTATAAAAAATCTGAAGGGTGTATCCTATGGAGATTTTAAAGACGCGGCGGAAACGGTTGTGGCGCGCTATCAGGACAGGACGTATCGTTTTACCAGGGACTTGGTGAAAGAATTAAGACAAAAAGGATATTATTTACTGGCAATTTCTCATTCGCCAAAAGGCATAGTGGATAGTTTTTGCAAACGTCTCGGATTTAATAAAGTGTATGGAATGTTTTATGAGTTGGGTCCATCGGATAGGTTCACCGGCACGGTTTCCGACGCGCACCTTATTCACAATAAGGGGGTAATTTTAAGAAGGGCGGTCAAAAAAGAAGGACTCACTTTAAAAGGTTCCGTCGGGGTGGGGGACACGGAGGGCGACATTGCTTTTTTGGAATTGGTAGAAAAACCGATATGTTTTAATCCGAATAAAAAACTTTATACTTACGGAAAGCGCGCAGGTTGGAAAGTGGTAGTGGAGAGAAAAGATGTGGTTTATAAAATGTAGACCGCCCTTTTTTGTTTGCAAATTAAAAAGAAAAAAGTGTTGTGATATAATAAACGGATGGAAGAAATTATGAAAAAGCTGGCAGAGCAGCAAAGGATGATAGAGAATATTTACAATTCAGTTGAAAAGACCAGAAAATATTTTTTGTGGACCGGCATAATCACGCTTTTGGTTATTGTGGTGCCACTGCTCATATTACCTTTTCTGTTGCCGGCGGCGCTTCAGGGCTTGACCGGTATGGGAATAGAGGGAATTTAGGCAAAAAACTCTAAATTTGGGCAAATATTACGTAATACTTTGCCTTTTTTGCCTATTTTGACCAAGTTTCTCTTATTCTCTACAATGGGGACATTAAAAACCTAGTAAAAAATTAATGGAAACCCCCAAAAACCTCTTGGCAAATCAGGTCAAACAGCAACTACCGAATCAAAGGAAGGAACTTCCGGCAAAAGACAGCGGTATGGGCGGCGGTAATACCATGAAGCTCGTAGTGAGTTTTCTGGTTGGGGCGGTAGTTGGGGCGCTTGGGGTCTGGATTTCAAGTGGCGATGACAAAGAGGTTTCTCAAGAGGCGGAAAAAACAGCGCTGGAGGACAGTAAAACACCGGAATCAACCGATGATACCACCACGAACACTGTTTTGGGAGCGATAAGTCGCAAAGAACCGGTTTCTGTTTCCGGAACTAACGCCATAGCAACACTCGATCAGGGGGCAGGGGATACAGCCGAAGTTACGATGATAACCCTCTCTGTGCCGGGTTGGGTTGCCATACACGAAGACAGGGCCGGGATTTTGGGAAATATTTTAGGGGCTAGACGTTTTGAACCGGGAATTCATTTGGGCGAAGTAGAGCTCTTGCGTCCAATGGTTTCAGGCGGTACCTACAGAGCTGTTTTGTATCAAGATTTGAGTGAGCGCGGGTTTAATTCCGCTGAAGATGCGCCGATAAAAGATGCGGATGGAAAAATAATTGAAGCGTCATTTAAGGCGCAATAAACTGAGTTTCTTAACTACAAACTACTCGCTACCAACTACAAACTATTTCTAACGGGTGTCAGTGATTCGGAAAACGAAGAAAAGTCCGCAAACCATTACGAGTCCGAGTATAGAAAACATATGCTGAT